>JAJPDY010000069.1 GCA_023252395.1 Nitrososphaera sp.
CATCTCATCGACTCGATGATACTGACTAGGATATTTGACAGCATCATGGACCTAAAGGGCGAATTTCAGGTGCTCGAGTTCACTGTCGGCAAGAAAAAGGGCGACTCTAGCTACGCACGCCTTTTGGTGAAGGGCAAGAGCAAAGAGCACCTCGAAGACCTGCTTGAGCAGGTATACAGGTCCGGCGCCCAGCCCATGTCGGTGCAGGAAGTCAGGTTAGAACCTGCCCCAAAAGACATGGTGATGCCTGACGACTTTTACAGCACCACAAACAACACCACGAAGGTCTTTTACGCGGGCCAGTGGATAGAGGTGCGCAACATGATGATGGACAAGTGCATCGTGGTTGACACAAAAAAGAAAACTGCCGAGTGCAAGATGGTGCGGGACATCGCCAAGGGCGACATGGTAGTTGTAGGCGAGGGCGGGGTCAAGATAATTCCGCTAGAGCGCCCAAGGGAAGGCATTGACATTTTCCAGTTCATGAGTAGCTCGAGCTCTAGCGAGCGGCCGACACAGCACATTGCAAGAAAAGTTGCAAGCGACATTTACGAAACAAAAAAGGAAGGTGGCAAGATAATCGTGGTTTCCGGCCCTGTGCTCGTGCACTCTGGAGCCGCAGAAGCGCTGGCAAGCCTCATACGGATGGGCTTTATCGACGGGGTGCTTGCGGGCAACGCGCTGGCGGTGCACGACGTTGAAAACGCGCTGCTGGGCACGTCACTTGGCATGCGCGTCACTGACGGCACGCTTGCGGTTAGGGGACACCGGAACCACATGCAGGCCATCAACGAAGTCTTCAAGGCCGGCGGGCTCCGGGCGATGGTGGAGAAAAAGATCCTGAAAAGCGGCGTGATGTACGAATGCATAAAGAACAACGTGCCATTCGTGCTTGCCGGCTCTATCCGAGACGACGGGCCGCTGCCTGACGTTGTCACTGACGTTGTCGAAGCCCAGAGAAAATACAAGGAAGTGGTAAAGGGGGCAAAGATGGTGCTGATGTTCTCTACCATGCTCCACTCTATCGCGGTGGGCAACATGCTTCCTGCAGCGGTCAAGGTCGTGGCAGTAGACATCAGCCAGCCCGTGGTGACAAAGCTAATAGACCGCGGCACAGCTCAGGCGATAGGCATCGTGACAGACGTAGGGGCGTTTCTGCCAATCGTAGTCGAGCACCTGAAGGAAATAGCCGGCAAGCATAAATAGACTATATAGACTCTGTGCCAAAACCCTAAATCCACATTCGCCTATATATTATATGAGAAAATGTCACACATATTCAGCATATCTGAAAGGCTGGTAAGCCAGAAAGGGTCAGGCGCGCACGTAGTGGCTGGCCTCATAATACTGGTAGTCGGAGTAGCGCTCGGGCTATCGATTGAAAGTGACGCAATAGTGTACGCGGCAATCATCTTCGGGCTGGCCATAATCATCTCGGCCTTCCTGATGATAGTAAAGCAGTACGAAAGGGCGATAATACTGCGGCTTGGCAGGTACCAGAGGCAGGTCGGGCCGGGAGTCCAGTCAAGGATACCGTTCATGGACAGCATCCTTGTAGTGGACGTCAGAGAAAAGGTCAGGGAATTCAAGGCAGAGCGCATGCTCACAAAGGACAACGTGCCTGTGACCATAGACGCGATCCTGCGCTACCGGATAGTCGAGGAACGGGCCCGTGACGCAATACTAAACGTAGAGAACTTTAACGATATGATCCAGCAGGTGTCGCAGACGACACTCAGAAACAACATTGGCTCCTCTGCGTTTCAGGACATCCTGTCAAAAAGGGAGGAGATAAACCAGCACGTAAAGACGATAATCGCGCAGGAAGCGATCAACTGGGGAGTCGAAGTAACCGGCGTTGAAATCAGGCAGGTGATAATCCCGCAAGAGCTTGAAGCCGCCATGTCGATGCAGGCGCAGGCAGAGCGTGAAAAGAATGCTAGGGTGACATACGGCGAGTCGGAGGTCTTGGTCGCAAAGCAGTTTGAGGAAGCGTCAAGGGTGTATGAAAACAACCCCGTGGCGTACGCGCTCAGGCAGTCCAACATGCTGTACGAGTCGATAAAGGTGCAGGGGAACACGATAGTCATGATCCCGTCAGAGTCTCTCAACTCGATGGGGTTTGGGAACCTCGGGATGACTCTTGCGTACCTAGAGAGCACAAAGAGCGCCGCGGCAAAGTCAAAGTTGAGTGCGGCAGATGCCAGCGCCGCAAAAAGCAATCAATAAAATACGCGGGGCGCACAATCCAGCATATGGTCAGCAAGCCTGCAGATAAGGAAAAGTGGAAGAACCAGCTGACGCCGGACCAGTACGAGGTGTGCTGGAACAAGGGCACCGAGCCCCCTTTCTCTGGCGAGTACCACGACAGCAAGGACAAGGGAGTCTACAAGTGCGTCTGCTGCGGAAGTGACTTATTCAGCTCTGACACGAAATTTGACTCTGGCACCGGCTGGCCCAGCTTTTGGGAGCCTGCCAAAGAAGGCAGCGTAAAGGAAGAGACGGACAAAAGCTATGGCATGACGAGGACCGAAGTGGACTGCGCCAAGTGCGGCGCCCACCTCGGGCACGTCTTTGACGACGGCCCAAACCCGACTGGCCTGCGCTACTGCATCAACTCGCTATCGCTAAAGCTGGCAAAGGGTGCGACGACTGGCAATGAATGAATGGTCAGAGTGGCTGAATTTTGACAGGGCAAGTGTAGAGGCTGTACCCGAGTCGCCCGGCGTTTGCATGATGCACGCAAGCATGAAGGTGATGTACATCGGAGGCAGCCAAAACATCAGGCAGACTCTGCTTGAACGCCTGTCGGATGAGTGCACAAGCAAGGCAAAGCGCTTCCATTACCTACTGACTCCTTCATACGACCAGATGAAAGAGCAGATGCTCAAAGAGTACGCCGAAAAGCATGGCGGCAGCCTGCCGATGTGCATGGGACCGCAAAAAGCGCTATAGCCGAAATAGAGAAATCTCTATCAGAGGCACATTCGATAATCCATTATTATAATGAATGAACGTGTGTAGCGAATGCGTTACTCATTACTACTTGTTACACTGAGCCTGGCAGCAATGCTTGTGCTGGCCACGCCACTAGGATACAACATTTTTGCAAATGCCCAGGAAGCAGAAGACCACGAACATGCAGAACACGCAGCTAAAGCAGACGGCCCATCTGTAGAGGATTCAAACCTTGCAGTGGAGAAAATAGTCGACGATCTCAGGCAGCCAACCACGATGGCTTTTCTGGACAAAGACAGGATGCTGGTACTTGAAAAGGACAACGGCACCGTGAGGATGGTCAAAGACGGCAAGCTCCAGCCAGAGCCGCTGCTAGATGTTGCAGTTGCAAATGACAACGAAAGGGGAATGCTTGGCATCGCCATTTCAAAGGAAAATGGCACCACCTACGTGTTCCTCTACTTTACCGAGTCAGGAGGAGGGGCTGACGGCGACGACAAGAAAGGAGTTGCGCCAGCAGGCAATCGCCTGTACAGGTACGAGCTGCAGGGCGACCATTTGGTGAACCCCAAGATGCTGCTAGACCTGCCGGCACTGCCGGGGCCGCGCTATAATGGCGGTCCGGTGGCTGTTGGGCCTGACGGCTTTGTCTACATGATAATTGGCGACGTCGAAGGCCACAATAGCACCGCGCAGAACTTCCAGAACAGTTCTGCGGCAGACGGGACAAGCGGGGTGTTGAGGGTAGGCAAGAACGGCCAGGTCCCACCAAGCATAATTGGAAGCGGCACCTTTGGCAAGTACTACTATGCCTACGGCATCCGCAACAGCTTTGGGCTGGCTTTCGATCCCAAGACTGACAAATTGTGGGACACGGAAAACGGCCCAGCGTTTGGCGACGAAATCAACCTTGTAGAGCCCGGCTTTAACAGCGGGTGGAGGGACGTGCAGGGAATGGCCTCGCCTGAGGACCTTACCGGCCTTGTACTGTACAACTCACGGAGCCACTACAGCAACCCCGAGTTTACCTGGAATAACACTGTCGGGCCCACCGCGCTAGACTTCCTTAATTCAAGCAAGCTGGGACAGAAATATCAGGACAACATGTTTGTAGGAGACATCAACAACGGCACGCTGTACCGCTTTGAGCTGAACGGGAACAGGACAGGGCTTAATCTTAATGGAGACTTGGCAGACTTGGTGGCAGACACTCCGCAAGAAACCAAGGATGTCACGTTTGGCACCGGCTTTGGCGGAATCACCGACATCAAGACCGGCCCTGACGGCTACCTGTATGTGCTGTCATTCGTTGAAGGCGCGATATACCGGATAGCCCCTGCAGACGTATCAGCAGGAACATCAGCTGAAGTACAGCAAGAGCCAAAAGAACAACATGAAGAGACTACAACAACTGCTACAGCTGACCTGACAGTAGAATCAGCCGACCTCTCGGGCAACGCAATTACAGGCATGCACACAACCATCAAGGCGGACAATGGCACCGTCGTGGAAGATGGGTTCACTCCAGTAAAATTCACCGGGAAGCAAGGCGACAAGTACACAGTAACAGTAGATGATTTCCGCGACAGGAAATTTGACCACTGGGACAACAACGACACTGACAGAGAAAAGACAGTAACCCTAGACCACGACACAACAATCACGGCGCATTACGACATCCACTCTGCCGCTGCCGACGATTCCAAGCACACCATAATAGACAGGCTTGACAACCTCTTGAACAGCGACAACTGTGACGACAAAGACAGACACAGCATTGGCAAGACAGTCAACAAAATCATAAAGGACATTTTCGGCAACGACCGCGGTGACTCGCTAGACAAGATACTCAAATTAAGTCCAGAATGCGCAGGCGATATCCGCGAGCACAACAACGGAGGCAATGATAACCAAGAAAACTAGGACTCTGTTAGCCTCTTCTGTATCATCTCAAGCGCGGCCTTCGGGTCCGCCCTCCCTTTTGTTGCCTGCATGACCTTGCCAAGCAAAAAGTTTGCGGCATTTGGATTGCGCTTTGCGTCCTGAACCGCCGCCTGCTCTGCCTGAAAGACAGAGTCTATGGCTTGTGTCAGCGCGCCTGCGTCATCTATTTTTGTGGCATGCGTCTTTTTCGCCACCTGCGCCGGCATCTCGCCAGTCTTTACTACCTGGCTCAGGATCTGCTTGGCAGTTGCCCTGCTCACCACGTCCTGATCGACGAGCTTTGCCAGATCCGCGATGTGCTCCGGCCCGATCTTTAACCCTGCAAAGAGCGACCTGTCTTCCTTCTGCCGCTCGTCGACAAAGCTCATGAGATCGGTGACTATCCAGTTTGCTATCTCTTTTGGCGACGAATGCATCTTTATCGCCGCCTCGAAAAAGTCAGCCAGCTCTTTGTTGTCAATCAACACCTGCGCGACGTGGGCGGAAAGGCCGTACTTTGAAACAAACCGGTCCTTGCGCGCGTCAGGGAGCTCTGGCATCAGCTGCCTTGCAAATGAATTAAACTCGCTTCCAAGGACTACCGATGGGATGTCTGGCTCTGGAAAGTAGCGGTAGTCCTGCTCTTCCTCTTTTGTCCTTGACTCCTTTGTCACCTTCCTTGCGTCGTCCCAGTGCCGGGTCTCCGACTTGACTTCAATGTCACGCGACGTCATTGTTTTCTGCCTAGTGATCTCGTAGCGCAGCGCCTTTTCCACGTCTGCAAACGAGCTGACGTTTTTGATCTCTACTCTGTTGCCGCCGCCAACCGACACGTTGCCGTCGCAGCGCACCGAGCCCTCCAGCTTTGTGTCGCATATCCCGAGGTGCTCTATTATCGAAGTTATCTTGTCAAGGAAAATGCGCACGTCCTTTGGGTCAGCGAAATCCGGCTCTGTCACTATCTCGACTAGCGGGACTCCTGCCCTGTTGTAGTCAATGAGCGTGTAGACGCTTGTCTCCATGCTGCCGCTTTCATACACGAGCCTGCCGGGATCTTCTTCAAGCTGCACCCGCCTTATTCTGGCGCTTTTTCCATCGCCGTATTCTAGCCGGCCGTCGACTCCGATGCTCGTTATACCATAGGCATTGTACTGGGTCAGCTGAAAGTTCTTTGGCAGGTCTGGGTAAAAATAGTTCTTGCGGTAAAACGCGATTTCTTTTGGGATATTGCAGCCAAGCGCAAGCGAGATCATGCCGGCAAGCTCGACTGCCTTTTTGTTCAGTAGCGGAAGCGTGCCGGGAAGGCCAGAGCATGTCGGGCACGTGTTTGCGTTTGGCTCCATCCCGCGGTAGTCGCAATTGCAGGAGCAAAAGAGCTTGCTCTTGGCGCCTGTCAGCTGGCAGTGGATTTCAAGGCCGATCTTTGTTTCCATTACAGCTCGGGGCTCCTCTGCACTTTGGCAGCGCTCTCAAACAAAGAGGCAGCGTC
>JAJPDY010000070.1 GCA_023252395.1 Nitrososphaera sp.
ATGAGCAAGACTGGAAATACACTGGTGCAGTAAATGGCGATGGCAAATGGACAAATGATGAAGTAAGACAAGTACTAGAGAGCACTGCAAAGGACCTCGGTGACAAGGGCAAAGATAACTCGTTTGGGTATGGCCTACTCAATCTGCATTTTCCAGACAAGAGCAGCCCTGCCATCATGCCTGTCGCTCATGACGATTCCACTTCAGAAAAGGTGCTGACTGGTACAGTATGGCTTGGGCTAAAGCTGTCCTTCTATCTTTTCAGAGACTAGACTACGGGGTTGTCGCAGACGCATTCGGCAGGCGGAAATCCGCAGGTGGCGCACTTTGTGTCAAGGTGCTTGACAATTATTTTGTAGTGGTGCTGCCACTGCCCATCCCATTCTTCATGCACGTACTTGATCGTGACCGAGTCGCCTATCTGCGGGCCAGATAGGTACCTGCTTGCAAGCATGTGTTCAACTATATTTGCTGCTTCGGACCAACTTCTTGTGCGGATGATCTTGTTTTTTCTGTTGGCTAGACTACTAAGCTTCACGGGTATGCTAGCTCATATGCAGATAAACTATGTGAACATTAACAGCGGTCAAGAAACGTGCAATTGCAATAAGCTCTCAAATAGCCATATTTGGCTTTCTGCTTGCTAGGTGTTATATACGATAAACATTATCCAGTACACGTGGGTCTGAGGCAGCAGGACAAGATCCAGACAATCATGATAATCGAGGATGAGGAAGACATCCTGCTAGTCTATAGGGACTTTCTTGAAAAGAAGGGATACACGATAGAGGCAAGCGCGCCTACGGCCAACGAGGTTCTGCGCGATTATGAATCGTACAGGCCAGACCTTGTAATCATTGACTACCGGCTGCCCGGTTCCATGAATGGGCTAGAAGCTGCAGAAAAGATAATGCGAAAAGATCCAGCAGCAAAGATACTAATGATAACAGCTTATGAAAACGTAAAAAGAGAGATTCAGGAAAACCCGTTTCTCAGTGACAAGCAAATCTTCTTTATGTCAAAGCCTGTCCAGCTTGCACACCTTGCCCGGTTCATAGCAAGCCTATAGCAGCTCATTGTGCTCCTCTTTGCGTCTCTATGGGATGACAGGAATTTCTTACAAGCGCCTAGTCACGCATTATGGAGCAGCTTTTGCGATAAAACAGTTCTTACGGTACAATGCAAAAAACCATAGCTTTGATGATAATTATTGAAAAAGTTGGGGTTATGGCATTCTATCAGGCTAATTCAAATTCCGAATAATGCCATATCGTAAATATTTCGAAATTCGTGCGGTTTATTAGGTAGAATTGTGATAATATTGTTACATTCGTTCTAGAAATATGCAAACAGCAATAATGTGTAGTATGTGTAAAAAGGGTCAGACGGTCACAGACCCTGAATCTGGCGAAATAATCTGCAGGAATTGCGGTCTTGTGCTCTCCGACAAAGCTCAAGAAAGCCGTGCCGAATGGCGCGCTTTTACTTCCGAAGAGGTAAGCAGCAGGAGCAGAACAGGAATTCCAAGCTCGCTAGCTCGCCATGACATGGGACTGTCTACAGTAATTGGCAAGACCGATAGAGACGCAAGCGGTCGCGTGCTTGACACTGCGATGCGCTCGACCATGGGCAGGCTGAGGGCATGGGACTTTCGTACACAGGCTCATTCGCCTACGGATAGGAATCTAAGGCAAGCGTTTTCCGAGCTTGACAGGCTCAAGGACAAACTCGGCCTCTCTGAAGCAATAATTGAAAAAACCGCCTACATTTACAGGAAGGCCCAGGAAAGGGGCCTTGTAAGGGGAAGAACAATATCTGCAACACTTGGCGCAGCTCTCTATATCGCGTGCAGAGAAACAGGAACGTCAAGGACGCTAAAGGACATCGCGGAAATCGGCAACATCAAGCGCAAGGACTTGGCAAGAATATACAGGCTCGTCGTCATGGAGCTTGACTTGAAAATCCCGATGATTGATCCGATGAAGTGCATCGTCAGAGTGGCAAACAAGTCCAGCCTGAGCGAGCGCACAAAGCGCGTTGCCCTGAACATAATGAAAGACGTTACAAAAAGCGGCATATCCGCAGGCAAAGACCCGATGGGACTTGCAGCGTCAGTGCTGTACCTATCGTGCCTTAACACTGGAGAAATTAGGACGCAGACAGACATTGCAGAAGCGGCAGGCGTTACAGAAGTGACCGTCAGAAACAGGTACAAGAATCTAAAAAGTCAGCTTGACTTGAACTAGATTTCAACCTTATATTTTTAGATTTTAGCTCACAGTAATTTTGGTAGCTGAAGGAAACACAAATGCCTAAATAGCAAATTATGCCTTTGCTGCTGAGCAGTGGCAGAGCGGTTAACAACAGCTGACGCTGGAACCATCAAGAGAAACGCCCTACGAATATCGCTTGTAGCCATCTCTTCTGTATTCGCTTTCGAGTTTGTTGCCGGCTTTCTCACAAACAGCCTTGCTCTTGTAACAGACGGTACCCATGCACTGCTTGATGCTGTAGTCACGGCAGTATTGATAATCGCCACCACTCTTGCGCTCAAGCCGAGGGACGTCGACCATACTTACGGCCATGGCAAGATAGAGACCATAGGGGGCTTTATCGGAGGTGTTGCGCTTTTTGTCATAGCAATATTTTTCATCTATGAAGCGACCGTCCGGATAGCTGCTATTAGTGGAGCGGCCCCATTGGTAAAGCCCGGCACAATCGGCTTTGCCGCAGTGATTTACACGCTGGCAGTCGACGGCTTTAGGATAACCATTCTCCGCAGGGCAATGAAAAAGACCGACGTGCCATCTGCGGGAGTCACGACGCTCAAAGCAGACTTTTACCATGCCTTTGCAGATCTGGCTTCAACTACTGTTGCTTTGGTGGGGCTGTGGCTTGTCGCTGCCGGCTTTGGTCAAGGTGACTCTATTGCGGCCATAATCCTTGGAGGGTTCCTTGCGTACCTTAGCAGCAGGTTTGCGTACCAGAACGCGATGGAGCTGACAGACGTGATATCGCCCAAGCTAGTCGCGACGGTGCGGCAGGCTGCAAACGCCACGGAAGGCGTGCTAGAGTGCAAGGACATCAAGATGCGCCGAGTCGGCAGGGAGATTTTTGTCGAAGCCACCATCACCCTACACGCAGAAATCACCTTCGAGGACGCCCACGGCATCAGCGCGCAGGTGGAAGACAACATCGCCAAGAGCCTGTCAGGGGCAAGCCTTGACGTCAAGCCAGAGAATATCACGGTCCACTTTGAGCCAACTGGCAATGCCGACCTGCCGCCTGAATCCCTGATTGAAAAGACTGCAAGTAGGATACGCGGCGTAAAGGGCGTGCATAATATCCTTGTATCCCGGATAGGCAGCACCGACTCTGTCGGCATTTCGCTTCATATACAGGTAAACAGGTCTGCAACTCTTACCGAGGCACACGCTATTTCTAACGCGGTCGAAGACTCGATAAGGGGGCAGCTAAAGGGCGTCGAAAATATCACTGTCCACCTTGAACCTCTGATGCCTGAGATCGGCGGCATGGAGCCAATCGCTGATAATACCATGCAGGACTCGATAAGGGAGATAATCCTTGGCGAAAGCGACATCAAAAAAGTGGGCAAGATCGCGACCTACAGGACTGCGGCAAACATCCTAAAGATAGATGCCGATTGCGCCTTTAGCAACGCAAAAGGCGACATGACTATAGAGCAGATACACGAGCGAGTCTCGGAAATTGAAAAGCAGATCCGGGCCCAGTACCCCGGGTCGATAGTGACGATACACGCAGAGCCGAGCTAGGCCGCTGCCAGGATGGCGTTTAGCCTTTCTATCAGGTCCGGTATCCGTATTGGTTTTTTGATAAAGTCCCTCACCTTTATGGACGGCATGACCTTGCTGAACTCGTCCTCGTTTATCTCAAAGGCAGTGATAAACGCAATCGGTATTGACTGGTTCTTTTCCCTTATCCTTCGGTAAAGGTCAAAGCCGCTCATCTTGGGCATCCTAATGTCAGTCAGCACAAGGTCGTAGTAATCTTGAGGGCGGCTTGCGAACCCCTGAAGGGCATCCTCCCCGCTGTTGAAAATGTCTACTGAAAATCCTCCTTTTGATTCAAGGCCGGCCTTCATGATTGCGAGGATGTCTTTTTCGTCATCGACAACCATGATTCTTGGTGGCGAATTCTGGTGCCGCCCGCCGGTTGTCATGCTACTGTAAAACGTTATAGCATCTATTTAACGGCATCGTAACAAACCTCAGGGTGTGACTATGGTCCTTCTAGCCTCATAGAGAAATTGGCAAAGTTTATTCCCCTATGCACAGGTAATACAGCAAGCGCTTGCCCTCAACAATCACTATCACACCAAAGCTAGCAAGGCAGCTGGTGCCGCCAAGGTCGCTATTGTCAAGAAAAGGAGACAACGGGACGGTGCTGGTAGCCGGCGGAAGCAAGTTTTACCACGGCGCGCCGGTGCTTGCGTCAATGGCCGCCCTGCGCTCAGGAGCCGACCTTGTCTATACCGCGGTCCCCCGCTCGATAATTACTGCCGTTAGGTCGTTTTCGCCTGCAATAATTGCCCTTCCACTGCCAGACGACAAGCTGACGGTGGGCTCGGCAAACAGGCTTGTCGCCATGCTGCCAAAACGCGTTGACTCTGCAGCCGTAGGAATGGGGATGAGCTTGGAGCCGGAAGCGATAATCGCGCTAGTCAAAAAACTAAAGGAAGCAAGGACAAAGATCCTGCTTGACGCTTCTGCCCTCATCCCGCAGATGCTCGGAGAAATTTCAGGCACTGGCAGCATAGTCACGCCCCATGCCGGCGAGTACAGGCGGCTTTTCGGTAATGACCCGGGCACAGCCAAAGAAGAAATGGTTTCAAATGTTCGCAAGCTGGCAAAAGAGCATGGCATCACAATAGTGCTGAAAGGATGGCTCAACGTAATTTCAGACGGCGATCAAACCGCGACTATCAAAAGATCTACTCCTGCCATGACTGTGGGAGGCACAGGCGACGTGCTATCCGGCCTGGCAGCAGGGCTGCTCTCCCGGACAAAGCCGTTTGACGCGGCGCTCGTCGCGGTATACCTCAACGGCCTTGCAGGCAACCTTGCTTTCAAGCGCGCCGGCCTGCACATCATTGCGACTGATCTTGTCGACAGCCTGCCGGCGGCCATGAAGCCATTTGACAGGATAGTAAAGTAAGCGCCGATCCTCAAGGTTTTTCTACCCACTTTTAGTTCCAGCTGTTGTTGAAATCTGTAATCGTCACCGGCGCTTCAAGCGGCATTGGAAAGGCCGCAACTGTCATGCTAGCAAATTCCGGCTACCGGGTGTTTGGCCTTGCAAGAAGCTATGACAAGCTAAAGATGTTGGAGTTGCCTGCTGAAAATTATGTCCCGGTAAAATTTGACATCACGCGCCCAGAGACGTTTGGCGCAATCGTCAACGACATTGCTGCTCAAGGCGACATTTTCGGACTGGTGAACAACGCCGGCTATGTCGAGCCGGGGGCGATAGAGGACATTGGAATGGAGGATCTGAGAGCCCAGTTTGAAACAAACTTTTTTGGTCTTGTCGGCCTCACAAAGCAGGTCCTGCCGATAATGATGCAAAGAGGCGAGGGCAGGATAGTGAACACGAGCTCGATGGCCGGCTTGATTTCGCTCCCGCTCATTGGCGCGTACTGCGCAAGCAAGCATGCCCTTGAAGCAGTTTCTGACGCCCTCAGGATGGAGCTATGGAATACTGGCATCAAGGTGGTAAACATCAACCCGGGGGTGATTGAAACAAACATCCACGCAGTCACGAATTCAAAGACCGCGCTCTTGAAGGAAAAGTCGAGGTTTTCAAGAGCCTACAAAAAGTACCTGGAAGACGTTTCATCCGGCTTGCCTGCGAATAGGGTCGCTGGCGCGATAGTCGAGGCAATATCTTCACCGGATCCAAAGCCCAGGTACGTCATCGGCTCTGGCAGGGAAAAGGCTGGCCTCAGGCTGCGGCGGTACATCCCTGACAGGCTGTTCTACTCGCAGGTATCCAAGCGGCTGACGTAACCAATTTTAAGAGCCCAGTTTGGTGGTATGTCATACATATGAGTGAGCCAGCGGCTGAAGAGTTTATTACGTTTGAAGAATTTTCGAAGGTGCACCTGAAAGTGGGCAAGGTCATACACGCAGAGAGCATGCCTGGCATGAAAAAAGTGTTCAAGGCCAAGGTAGACCTTGGCAGCGAGCAGCGCGAGCTTGCAGTTGGAGGCGCGCTGCACTACAAGCCGGAGGAATTTGTCGGCAGGATGGTAGTAGTCTGCACAAACCTTGAGCCAAAAAAGATAGGGAGCATCATCTCAAGTGGCATGCTCTTGGCAGCAGACGG
>JAJPDY010000071.1 GCA_023252395.1 Nitrososphaera sp.
GAAATAATGAATTTATATAACGACTTGTTCGCTTAATTTACACCCCCATGCACGAAGAAAAAACCAAGCGGCTGGCTGCGATTAAAAAAACCGCCGAGAACGGTGGCGGCCCTGAAAGGGTTGAGGCGCAGCATTCTAAAGGCAAGCTTACCGCAAGAGAGAGAATAGCCCTCTTGCTTGACGAAGGCACTTTTGTAGAGCTGGACAAGTACGTCATGCACAAAAGCGACGACCCATCCATCCAAAAGTTCTTTGGCGACGGCTCTGTCACCGGCTTTGGCACAATTGCAGGCCGGCAGGTCTTTGTGTTTTCATACGATTTTACAGTCCTTGGCGGCTCGCTTGGCGAGATGACTGGCAAGAAAATAGCCAAGGCGATGGACCACGCCCTTAAAGTCGGCTGCCCGATAATAGGCATAATCGACTCTGGAGGAGCCCGCATTCAGGAAGGAGTCGCGTCACTTGACGCCTATGGCGACATATTCTTCCGAAACACGATGGCATCTGGAGTAATCCCACAAATCACTGCAAGCATCGGCCCGTGCGCAGGTGGCGCAGTGTATTCGCCGGCAATGACTGACTTTGTGATAATGGTTGAAAACATTGGCCAGATGTTTGTCACCGGCCCCGAAGTGGTAAAAGAAGTGCTCAGCCAAGAAGTGTCGTTTGAAGAGCTGGGAGGCGCCCGCGCGCACGCGACAAAATCAGGAGTTGCCCACTTTGTAGCCAAGAACGAGTACGAGTGCTTTGACAAGATAAAAAAACTGGTGTCGTTCCTGCCGCAAAATAATGCCGAAGAGCCAGCCATAATCGAGACAAGCGACGATCCAAACAGGATTGACACCAACCTAGTCAACATCCTGCCAGAGAACCCGTACCAGCAGTACGACATGAAAGATATTATAAAATCCATAGTGGACAATGGCGACTTTTTTGAAATCCACGAGCTGTTTGCAGAAAACATCATTGTAGGCTTTGCAAGGATGGCCGGAAGGACGGTGGGCATAGTGGCAAACCAGCCGATGTACCTGGCAGGCGCGCTTGACATCAACTCTTCAAACAAGACTGCGCGCTTTATCCGCTTCTGCGACTCGTTCAACATCCCGATAGTGACTCTTGTAGACACTCCCGGCTACCTGCCCGGCACAGACCAGGAGCATAACGGCATAATCAGGCACGGAAGCAAGTTGTTGTTTGCCTATTGTGAAGCCACCGTCCCAAAGATTACCTGCATAATAGGCAAGGCATACGGCGGCGCTTACATTGCTATGGGAAGCAAGAACCTGAGAGCAGACATCAACTACGCGTGGCCGACAGCCGAAATCGCGGTGCTCGGTCCGGAAGCGGCAATCACAATCATACACAGGCGCGACTTGAAGAGCTCTGCAGACGCGGCTGCCAAAAAGAAGCAGCTTGCCAAGGAATACCGTGATAAATTCGCAAACCCGTATATAGCTGCCGAAAAAGGTACAATTGATCTCGTGATAGACCCGGCGGAAACAAGGCCAATGATAATACGGGCACTTGAAGCGCTGGCAAACAAGAAGGAATCACGACCGTGGAAAAAGCACGGCAACATCAACCTGTGATGGCCATGTCGAAAAAAATAACAAGCATTTTAATCGCAAACAGGGGCGAAATAGCCCTGCGAGTCATCCGGGCATGCAGGGAGCTCGGGATAAAGTCAATCGCGATTTATTCTGACGAAGACGTAAGGGCAGTGCACGTAAAGAGGGCTGACGAGGCGTACCACGTCGGGCCTGCGGCGCCGGCCCAGAGCTACCTCAACATGGACAAGATAGTAGAGATAGCCAAGGCGGCAGGAGCCGACGCAATCCACCCCGGCTATGGCTTTTTGTCAGAGAACGAGAACTTTCCAGAGATGTGCGACAAAAACGGCATGATATTCATCGGCCCGACCGCAAAGGCAATGGAAATCACGGGCGACAAGATGAAGTGCAAGGCCGTCATGAAAAAAGCACACGTCCCGACCGTTCCTGGAAGCGACGGCATCATTGAAGACGTTGAAAAGGCAGCCGACGTTGCAAACAAGGCCGGCTATCCTGTGTTGCTAAAGTCTGCGTTTGGCGGCGGAGGACGCGGCATCAGGCTTGCCAACAGCGAAAAGCAGCTGCGGCAAGAGTTTGAAATGGCTTCTGCCGAATCACGCGCGGCGTTTGGCAAGGCCGCGCTTTTCGTTGAAAAATACCTCCAGCGCATCAGGCACATAGAGTTCCAGCTGGTCCGCGACTCGCACGGAAACGGCAGGCACTTGTTTGAGCGAGAGTGCTCCATCCAGAGGCGCCACCAAAAGCTTATCGAAATGTCGCCGTCGCCGGTAGTTGACCAAAAGACAAGGGACCGAATAGGCGAAATCGCCGTCCGCGCTGCAGAGGCTGTAGATTACCTGAACGCCGGAACGGCAGAGTTTCTGCGCGACCCCGAAGGCAACTTTTACTTTATCGAGATAAACTCCCGGCTGCAGGTGGAGCACCCGGTCACAGAGCTAGTGACGGGGCTTGACCTTGTGAAATTGCAGATAGCCATCGCGCAGGGCGAAGAGATCCCGTTCAAGCAGGAAGACTTGAAGATGAACGGCTGCGCAATAGAGTGCAGAATCAACGCAGAAGACCCGTTCTACGAGTTCGCTCCTTCGACAGGCGCGGTGCCAAACTGCAACATCCCCTACGGGCCCGGAGTGCGAGTTGACACGTATCTGTATCCGGGGTGCACGGTGTCCGGCTACTACGACTCGCTCACTGCAAAATTGCTTGCGTGGGGCAGGAACTTTGACGAGGCAAGGGTCAGGATGAGAAACGCGCTGGACGAGTTTACGATAGACGGCATCAACACCACCATCCCGCTGTACAAGACTATAATGGACGAATCCAATTTCATAAAGGGCGACCTATCTACCGACTACCTTGACCGCTTCAAGATATTTGACAAAATGAACGAAGACGCAAAAGAGCGGGCAAAGGGCAAAGCGTCAGCCGCAGTCGCGTCAATACTGCTCCAGTCAGAGTTTGTGAAAAAGGGCGGCGCGCAGCCCGCGGCAAAGCCAGTGTCAAAGTGGAAAATGAGGGGAACAGGCTAGAATGGATTTCAAAGTAGGCGATCTGGCACAGCTGCTACAGGGCGAAGTGCTCCGCACGACAGAGAACAACATCCTTGTCAAGATTGGCGGCAAAGAGCACACACTCAGGCTGCTAAAATCTGGCACCAACGAGTTTGAATTCATACTTGACAACACGTTTCACCACGCCAGGATCCTGCAGTCGGGCAGCGCAGAAGTAAAGCTGGTTATAGACGGCCAGCCGCTGACTGTGAAAAAGCATTCCAAGCTCACGGAGGTGCTTGAAAAGGCATCGGCGCTGGGCGGCGTAGGCGGAGGCGACAGGAACCTGACAAGCCAGATCCCCGGCAGGGTGGTCAACATTTCTGCAAAGGCAGGCGCGGATGTCAAGAAAGGCGACGTCATTGTCGTGCTTGAATCAATGAAGATGCAAGTAGCTGTCAAAGCCCACAAGGACGGCAACTTGAAGGAAATCAAGGTAAAGCAGGGCGCAAGCGTCGCAAGAAACGACGTGCTGGCAGTAATAGAGTAATTCTGAGCACAATTAAATTACGCGCAAGCCCGGATCAAGAGTGCAATGACTGACGATAAATCTCATAACGATTCTATAATCTCGCAGTTCACAAAATATGCGGCTCCCTACCGCCAATTTTCTGAACATTCCAATCAACATGGGTTAGAGCTGATGCTAAAATTAAGTAAACCGCAACCAAACGATGTAGTCCTAGACGTAGCATGCGGCACCGGGATAGTGTCGTGCGAATTTGCCCGATTTGTTTCTCACGTAACTGGCATTGACCTAACTCCTGCAATGATTGAACAGGCAAAACAAACGCAACAAGAAAAACAATTGAAAAACATGACTTGGATGGTTGGCGACGTTTCCAAGCCGCTGCCTTTTGACGATTCGTTGTTTTCTATGGTGGTAACAAGATACAGCCTTCATCATATACTTGAACCGAAAAAAGTACTGCAAGAGATGAAGCGTGTATGTGCAGATAATGGAAAGATTCTGGTTATTGACGTGACGCCCGACCCTGCCAAAGTGGACGCCTACAACCGTGTAGAGAAATTGCGCGACCCATCGCATGTAAGAGCATTAACGCTAGCAGAGCTGGAAAACATCATGGGAGAAGCAGGTCTAGCCAACCTTGAAGTTGAGCACCAAGATTTGGAAGTCGAGTTAGAAGGTATGCTTCAAGCGTCTTGCCCTAGCCAAGATGACGCAAACAAAGTCCGCCTCTTATTCAAGGAAGATTTGACCAAGAACAATCTGGGTGTAAGGAGCCATTTGAAAGACAACAAGATTTACTTTTATTTTCCAATATCGATGGTTGTCGGCCAGAAATCGCCTTGATCCAACAAACGTCGAACAGTGGTAGCTGGTACGACAAACATGGCATTTTATGTCCACCAAAGTAACGTCTCTCACTACATGACAAGCAGTGGCAGGGAGCGCAACGCTTCCAGAGTTGGCAAAGCCTTCATGGAGTCGCTCGAAGGGTTGGGCGAAACGGGAAAGGCAGTCATTGTCTCTAACTTGCAAAGGCGCGGCATCTTTATTGACGACGTGCAAATTTCGCTAGGAACGCTACGCGATGTTTTGGTAGAATTGCTTGGGGAACAGGCGACAGACATAGTGATGGAGCACGTTACTAAATCGTCTGATGCACATCCGCAGATTCCCTGACTTGATAGCTTTTACAATAGAATTCTATGATTTAACGCTCAATGACACCGGGGTTGAATGATGTCCAGCGTTTGGTTATTAAGGTGGAACGTACGTATTCGTTCCCGTGAAGGCGCAAGACAGAGAACTTGGGGCGTTACGACTACGTCTTACCCAGTCTTTGATTTTGTCAATTCTAGAATAGGTTGTTGAAAAGTGGATAGCGTAGAAAAACAAGCCGTGAATAGTTCAGGGTGGATAACGCTCATCATCCTGAGTTGCTTGGGCCTTATCGTGATGTTTGACGAGACCATGATACTGCCCGCTATCCCGGATTTCATCAGGGATTATAATATCTCGTACAGCACCTCGTCATGGATACTCTCGTCTTATATCATTGCAGGCGCAGTCATGACTCCTATCGCAGGCAAGCTGTCAGACATCTATGGAAAGAAAAAGATACTGCTCCTAGTGATGGCAGTTTACGCAATAGGCATCCTGTCTGGACGGTTTGCCCACAGCATAGAGTTCATGCTCATGGCAAGAGTGGCGCAGGGAGTCGGGATGTCGATGTTCCCTATCGCCTTTGGGATAATCAGGGAAGTCCTTCCAGAGAAAAAGCTTGCAATAGGTCAGACGATATTCAGCTCTACGTTCTCTGGCGGCGCGGTAATCGGGCTTGTAGTTGGCGCAGCCATAATCCAGAACTATGGATGGCAGGCAACATTCTTGGCTATACTTCCTGCTGCAATCGCACTCTGGTTCGTAATAGTAAAGTTTGTGCGTGTCCGCGGTCCGGTGCCAATGGAAGGAGGCAATACCCAGAAAATTGACATCAAGGGGACGCTCGCGCTGGCTGCCACGATAATTACATTTCTAGCCGGCATCTCGTTCTTGGAAAGCAATGGCGCAGGGTATCAGGTTCCAGGCCTCTTTGCCGCATCAGCGGTGTCGCTTGCGGCATTTGTCGCCATTGAAAAGAAGGTGCAGTCTCCGCTGATCGACCTAAAGTTGATGACAAGCAAACTCTTCCTTCCGCCTGTCATGATCCTAATGCTAGTCTCGATGTCCATTTTCATGGTGTACCAGACCATACCTGTCATGGTACGGAGCCCGCAGCCGCTTGGATTTGGAGGGGATGCGGTGACTTCTGCGGCAGTCCAGATGCCATTTATGATAGTGCTGCTTATCGGGACGGTAACTTCCGGCTTTCTTCTGAATAAAGTCGGCAACACCAAGCTGTTGCTGCTGGGCACTGCAGTCAGCACTATTGGGTTCTTTAGCCTGTTCATGTTCAATTCGACAGAAAACATGGTTTCAGTCGGGCTTGCGATAATCGCTGCCGGGCTTTCACTCTCGATTGCCGGCGCATTTAACGTGATACTCCTTTCAGTGCCAATGCAGGTGACCGGGATTGCCCTTGGAATGGCGGTGCTCCTCAACTTGGTTGGAATGTCAGTGGGTCCGTCTTTGGCCGGGGTATTCCAGCAGATGAATCAGGGAACTGTTCCCGGAATTGCAGGCTCGTTCCCAACTCATGATGCCTACAGCCTGATATTCATTACTGCGGCGCT
>JAJPDY010000072.1 GCA_023252395.1 Nitrososphaera sp.
TGGGGTCGGTGGGATTCGAACCCACGACCTCCAGCGCCCCGGGTTCATCGGTTGTTTGGCAACCTCTGACATCCTGCCAAGCTAGACTACGACCCCTGCTACAGGATCACATTTCAAAACCTCTATTAAACTTACAGAAATTTGTCAGTCTTTCGTGAACTCTATTTCCACGTTCTTGTTTTTCACGTTCATCGTGTACGCTTCATAGTCGTTGACAGGTATCGTGTCAAGCGCGGCATTGCCGCAGATAGGGCAGGCGCTGTAGCCGGTCGACCCCTTCAGAAGCGACGCAGCCCACTGGCAGCTGTTGCAGATGACAAGGTCGCGGTACTCTTCGCCGCTGGTGGTGGCAGACACTCCAGCTATTACTGCAGCCAGATAATAAAAATCTAGACGGCCTTCATCCTGCCAAACGAGTAGATGCCAAAGAACCCGAGCGCGGCAGTATATGCGGTCAGCACTGCAAAGTCAAGTCCCGCAGGGTGGCTCCCGACTCCAAGCATCGCGTTTCTCATCGCGTCGACTCCGTACGTTGCCGGGTCTGCCATGGTCAGCACCCCTAGCCAGCTTGGCAGGTTGTCAAGCGGAAAGAGCGCGCCGGACAGAAAGAACAGCGGGAACACTACAAAGCTCACAATCATCTGGAAGCCTTCGAGGCTGTACATGTAGCTGCCAAGCGCAAGGCCAAGCGACGTGAGCCCAAATGACATGAGCAGGATCACTGCCACGTCCTGCAAGAGCGACAATGGAGTGAACTGTATGCCAATCGCCGCGCCGATTGCAAGCAATATTGCAGCCTGGATAAGTGAAGTGGTCATGCCGCCAAGCGACTTGCCCACAAAGACAGAGCCGCGGCTGACCGGAGCCACCATCACGCTTTTCAAAAAGTCAAACTTGCGATCCCAGATAATGTACGAGCCATAGAACACTGAAGTGAATATTATCGACATGCTGACGATTCCGGGGAATATGAACTGCTGGTAGTCCACTCCCGGGACAGTTGACGGGTTTGCCGAACCTAGGCCGGAGCCAATTACAAAGAGCCACAGTATTGGTGTGAACGTCGACGCGACAAGCCGGCTTTTTTCTCGAAGGAACACCTTGAACTCGCGCAGCCATATCGCGTATATCTTGGCCAGGTGGTCTTCAACGCTAATCGAACTTTGCATACCTCTCCATGAACCCCCCTTCCGCCTGCTCCTTTATGTTGCGGCCTGTCAGCTGTATGAACACGTCGTTGAGAGTAGGGCTTGCAAACTCTGCAGACTCTGCCTCGATTGCCTGCAAGAGCACCGGCAGCGCCCTCTTTGCGTTATTCACAGACAGCACCAGAAAGCCGTCTGCGCGCTCTATTTTTTGCACAAAGTCAAACCGTGAGATCATTTTGTCGGCGTCCGGAGTCTTTGTCTTTATCCTGATGATGTCGCCTCCAAGGCCGGCCTTCAATCCAGCAGGCGTGTCAAGCGCGACTATCTTGCCCTTGTCGATTATCCCTATCCTGTCGCAGAGCATGTCCGCCTCTTCCATGTAGTGAGTGGTCAGGATTATCGTCACCTTTTCTTCCTCCACCAATCGCTTGACATATTTCCACATCGACTCCCTGCTAGCAGGGTCAAGCCCGAGCGTCGGCTCGTCAAGGAACATCACCTTTGGCTTGTGCAAAAGGCCGCGCGCGATTTCAAGCCGGCGGCGCATGCCGCCAGAGTACGTCTTGACCTGGTCTTTTTTGCGATCGGCAAGGCCGACCAGCTCGAGCACTTCGTCTATCCTCTTGCTCCTTGCATGCCGGGGCACGCTGTACAGCATCGCGTGCAGGTGCAGGTTTTCAAAGCCTGTCAGCATGTCGTCGCTGCTTGGAGCCTGAAACACTATTCCAATACTAGAGCGCACCTTTGACGACTGGCTTACAATGTCGTAGCCGTTGACGGTAGCGGTGCCGGATGTCGGCTTGAGCAAAGTCGCCAGCATGTGGATGGTAGTCGTCTTGCCGGCGCCGTTTGACCCGAGCAGTCCGAAAACTTCATTATCGTTGATGTCAAGCGTCAGGTTGTCGACTGCAGTCAGCCGGCCGTACTGCTTGACAAGGTTCTTTATCTTTATCACGGCTGGAGTAAGATCGCGCCCGAGGGTATTATGCCTTGAGATCAGATAAAAAGGAAAAAGGAAAAGATTACTTTGCGCCTATCCTGAACATCTTTGTGCCGCAGACCGGGCAGACGCCTTGAGTGGCCGGCTTGCCGTTTTTCATGGTGACTTTCTTCTCGTCCTTCATGGTTCTCTTGGCTTTGCACTTGACGCAGTATGCTTCTGTTGCCATGGTGCCCGGATACTAACGGGGGTAAAAGAAGCTTTCCTCGTGCTACGCCTCAGGGACCAGCCAGTCGACCACGCGGTCAAGGTCCTCGCAGCTTATGGTCACCCTGATTGTGCCAAGGGCGGACTCTTGCTCGTCCTCTATCACTGAGGCGATGCCGGCTGTCGCAGCCTGCTTGTTTAGCATGAACCACGTGCTGTCGCCGGCGCGGTTATCGACAAGCATCCTTCTCAATACGCCCATCGCCGATCTTGATCGCACCTGCTCGTACAGGAGGGCAAGTGGCTCGCTTCCGGTGGCCCTTCCGATAACCCTGCTCCCGTAGCGGAACTCTGGAGAGCACCTCTCGATGATGTTTGTAATCGCGTCGATGACTTTTTGCGGGTCCTCTGACGGGTTGACAGGCGCCTCAACCTTTAGTTCTATCGGCGAATCTGTGGCGGGCTTTCTCAATTTGCTGCAGCCTCCGAAAGCCACTCTGCAACTATCGCGTAGGCGTGCTCTTTTAGCTGCTCCAGCGTCAGCTCGTTGTTTGACAGCGTTTCGTCTGCAAGCGCGATTGCCTCGCTTATCCCGACTGAGAGCTCGCGCTTGTCCCTGCCGGCAAACTCGTCAGTGCTTGCAGGGGCGTCTGACCTGCCCCTGTCCTTGAGGTGCCTAAAGCGCGTGTCCTGAGAAGCGTGGATTGCCAAGAGCCTGACCAGGCCGACTCGCTTGAGGACGTCGACTTCGGGTATGCTGCGTATCCCGTCTATCACCACGTTGCCCTTGCTTCCGTCGCGCTCTAGCTTTTGCAAGACCAAGTGCGCCACCGCGCCCTGCCCGAGGTCCTGCCTCAGCTTGAGCATCAGCTTGCCAAGGTTGGAATCAGTGGGCTCGAGCCCCTGCCTCTTTGCCTCTTCTCTGACAGCATCACCCATGGTCACTACTGCAAATCCTTTTTCCTTGAGAAAAGACGCTACGGTAGATTTGCCGGCGCCCGGCATCCCGGTTAGGCAGACAATGAGCCTCTTTGACATGGCTATTCTGCCGAGAGGTCCCAGTACGTGGCGTCCTTGAACTCTTCCTTTGGCTTGCCTAGGGACTTCCACTCTTTGAAAGACTTGGGGTACAGCTTGACATTGTCAAACCCTGCCAGCCTGAGCGCGTAGTAGGTAAGGCCAGACAGCGTCCCGACACTTCCGCAATAAGTGATAATCTCAGAGTCTTTTGATATGCCGCGGTTTTCAATCATCCTTTTCAGTTCTTCGGCTTTTTTCAGTATGCTGCCGTTTGAGCCGACCATCGTGTAGGGGATGTTCTTTGCGCCGGGGATGTGCTCTGTCAGAAAGTTCAGCCGCTCCCTTGAATCCACCAAGAGCTTGTCTGGCTGCGATTTTGCAGACTCTACATACGGGGCATCGGCGTAGATGTTCTTGTTTACTCTGAGCGAATGCTTTGCCCTTGGGTACGTTCGCGCCTGCTTTTCTGTTTCAAGCCCGAGCTCCTTCCACTGCTTGAAAGTCATTTCCAAGAGCGCGGTGTTTGTATGTCCTACGTACTGGAACGTCCACGCGACTCGCGCTGCCAGCGCGCCAAAGGTGTCGTCGTATATCACAACCGGCATGTTGTCAGACACACCGAGCTCTTCCAGAATGTCCACTGTTTTTTCCGGCGTGTCGTTTTCAAGTATGCGTGCAAGCGGGAGCGATACTGCCGTCGGTATGTGCTCCTGATTATAGTCATCTGCCTTGCGCACGTCGACAACGCGCACAGCCTTTTTGCGCACAAGCGAGCGCAGCGTGTCAGAGTCGCATACTATTGGAAGCTGGATTGCAGCAGATGCTTTTGGCGCGGCAGCCTTTTTCTTTTTCGCAGCGCTTGCTGCCTTTTTCATCAAGCTGCGCATTCTCCTCTAGCGGTCTTGGCAGAAAAGCGCGAGTCGCTGCCATAGTCCATGTAGGCGTCAGGGTCCTTGTCAGGAGCTGGCAGCTGTATCACCTGCGCAAGGGCCGCCTTCATATTCTCTAGATTCTTGATGTCTCCGGTTCCCTGCCCCTTTGTCACTTTTGTCACCCACTGGTGCAGAGTTTCATTCCCGGATTTCTGCTGCCGATACAGCTCGATTATCTTTAGGACAACGTCAATGACGCGCTTTGCCGGCACCCTCGTGACAGCCTTGCCAAGCTCGCCATTCTCGCCGGCGCTTCCTGCAAAGAGCATCGTGTATGTCGGGGTCATGGAGGTGTTTATCCTTGTTGCGCCGCCAAAGAACCCTACCGTGGCTATTTCGTGCTGGCCGCAAGAGTTGGGGCAGCCGCTTATCTTGATAGTAGAGTCGCGCAGGCTGTCGTCTGTGTCTAGCCCGAGCTCCAAGAACTTGCGCTGCACCTCCTTTGCAAGCCTGTGCGAGTTTGTTATCGCAAGGTTGCACGACGTTGTGCCAGAGCAGCCTACGGCTGACGCGATTGTCAGCGCGCCCGGGTTTGCAAGGCCGGCAGACGCCAGTTTTTCATAAAAGTCTCGTAGTTCAGTCCCGCGGATGTAGCGCACTGCAAAGTTTTGCTGGGGCGTGTTCCTCGCAACAGCTTCTGCTGAAAAGTCGCGGATTGCAGAAGCAAGCACCCTCAGCTGGCTTGCAGTGATGTCGCCGGCTCCAAGAGTAATGAAAGCGGTGAAATAGCCTTCCTGCTTTTGCGGAACTACGTTTGTGTGCAGCCAGCGCTCAAATGCAGGGCTGTCCTTGCTGACGCGCTCGTTTAGCATCGGCAGTTTTGCCATCCTCGGCGCTTTTGGCAGCTGCCTAGTGTCTTCCTGCGATTTGACATCAAAGAGCTTTGCAGTTGAATACGAAGTGGTCATTTCAACCGCTGTTCGCTCCTTGAGGGCCATCTTTTGGAACTTCTCCCAGCCCATTTCGTGCACAAGGTAGCGCATCCTGTTCCTTGCCATGTTTTCGCGGTTTCCATGTCTGTCAAAGAGCCTGACTGTAGCCATGCAGGTTGCAAGCAGCCTGTCCTCAGGCGTAAATTCTTCAAGCTGGTGGCCGATAAAGGAAGCAGCTCCGAGCCCTCCGCCAAGATACGTCTTGAATCCCCTTATCGTTTCGCCATTTTCGTTTTTCCTGACGGCTGGCACAAGGCCAATGTCTGCAACCCGGACCAAGCCATGCTTGTCGCAGCAGGAAAAGTTGATCTTGAACTTGCGCGGCAGGTTCTGGCACATCGGGTTGCGCAGAAAGAACCTTGCGATTGCCATCGAATACGGGGTGGCGTCAAAAGCCTCGTCTGGGCACACGCCGGCAAAGTGGCTGCACATGACGTTTCTCACGGTGTTGCCGCACGCTTCCCTCGTGGTGAGGCCGGCTTCGACCAAGCCCCTCATGACTTCGCTGACGTCTTCCAGCTGCACCCAGTGGAGCTGGATGTTCTGCCGAGTTGAAACGTGGGCAGAACCTATAGAGAACGCTTCAGACAAGCTTGCTATTTTCTCGATCTGGTCCGGCGTCATTTCGCCGCCAGGGACCTTTATCCTCACCATGCTGTAGTCCATATGCAGGCGCGAGCCGTAGGCTCCGTGCTGCAGGCGGAAGCGCCTGAAATCGTCCTCTGAAATCTTGCCCTGCCTGAAAAGCTTTACCTTCTTTGCAAAGATCTCTGTCTCCTCTTCCCTACCCCATCTTGGGTTGGGTTTTGGCACAGAAACATCCCCCTTTTGTCTAGGGCGAACCGTAGCGACCCCGGTTTTCTTCATTACTCGTCATAAAAGTGAATTTTAAATCATATATTTTTTGTGGAAATAGGAGATATTGGCAGCAGTTCTTGAGAGTGGCGGCAATATACAGCCTCTATGCAAGCACGCACACAGAAGCTTTTAATGCACCCGGCAGCTTTAGGCTGCCAATGGCTAAGAAGAAGTCGAAAGCTAAAGCCAAGGTCACCGCCAAAGTTCAGCCCATTCCAAAAGGATACCACACAGTAATACCCACCCTTACCGTGCGCAATACGGCGCAGGCACTAGA
>JAJPDY010000073.1 GCA_023252395.1 Nitrososphaera sp.
GGTTAAAATTTTTAGCTCTATTTCCTAAATACTTGCACTCCAGCTAGTACGGCAGTTGTCAAGGCAAGACGTGATCGATTGCACGCGCAAGAGACGAGCACTTGAGCAGAGCCTGACTCTGCTAGGCGAGCCCTCAAAGAAGACCCTCTTAGCATGCCTCAGCAATGAATTTGGCATCTCGCTTGCCCATGACTGCCCGTCTGTAAAGAAAATAGAAAAAGCACTCACCGCCATCTTGGGCAATGGAGCTTCTATCATAATGACAGAGTTTCACAGACAGCTTGAGCAACTAAATTCTAAGCCAAGCCGTAGGTAATGCCTCAGCGAGGTATGGTTAATACGGGCGCAGAGTAACTATGGATGTGAAAAGCAGGATTGTCTCCGAGCCGCCAGGACCTAATGCCAAGCGCATAATTGATGTTGTGAAAAGGAACTGCTACGATTCCACGTTTACCTACCCGCTTGTGATTGCAGACGGGAATGGGTGCATGCTGCAGGATGTTGACGGAAACTCGTTCCTTGATTTTACCTCAAACATTGGCGCCTGCCCGATTGGGTACTCGCACCCGGAAATAATGGAAGTTCTTGCAGAATATTCAAAAAACGGCGCCCACAAGATCGCCGGTCAGGATTTTTACTGCAAAGAACATGCCGAGATGTCCTCGCAGGTTGTGTCGATACTTCCTGAAGGGTTCAAAGCCTTTTTCATAAACAGCGGCGCGGAAGCGGTAGAGAATGCGATCAAGATAGCGTACAGGAAAATGTCAGCAAGCACCCCCTCAATGTTGCCCGGCGTATCATGCGTCAACGCTTTCCACGGCAGGACGCTTGGGGCGCTCAGTTTCACCTTTAGCAAGCCGGTGCAAAAGAAGGGATACCCTGAGCTGCCTGTCCTGAGAATCAAGTTCTGCACTTCTGACGACGATCCAGAAGTGGATGCAGTTGAGAAACTACTTGCAGAGAACAAGGTCGCATTCATCATAAGCGAGGTGGTGCAGGGAGAAGGCGGTTACAACATCGCAAGCAGCCGGTTCATGCAGAACCTCCGGCGCTGCGCCGACAAGTATGGAGTCCCACTGATCCTAGACGAGGTGCAGTCAGGGATGGGAAGAACCGGCAAGTGGTGGGCCTTTGAGCACTATGGCATCAGGCCGGACATAATGAGCGCCGCAAAAGCCCTGCAAGTAGGGATGGCGGCCTATGACACCAAGCTTGACCCGGGCGAGCAGGGCGCACTCTCTAGCACATGGGGCGGAGGCAGCAGAATCGACATGGCAGTTGGTGCTAAAATCATCGAAGTCATCAAAAAGGACAGGCTACTCCACAATGCGTCTGTCATGGGCGAGAAGCTCAGAAGAGGGCTGGACGAGCTGCGCCAAAAAAACGGCAGCCTAGTTGGCGTCAGAGGTCTGGGGCTCATGATAGGGATCGAATTTGACACAAAGCAGAGCAGGGACGCAAAGCTGGTGCAGGCATTCAAGAAAGGCTTGCTTTTGCTGCCAGCAGGGCAGAAGGCTATGAGGGTGATACCGCCCCTTGTGATAACAGAAGAGGAAGTGCATGAAGGGTTGGAACTGATGAGTAAAGTGCTGTCGTCCGGCTAGTATGCCCGATAGTCGTCACCAAGGATTTGCGACGCTATCTTTAGCTCGAGCACTTCGTTTGCCCCTTCATAGATGGTAGTCGCCCGGGAATCAAGAAAGTGCCTTGCCACCCTGGCAGTCTTTCTATAGCCAAACGACCCAAATACTTGGACTGACCTGTTTGCCGATTCAAAGGCGCAGTTGGTCGCATGGAACTTGGCCATCGCTGCAAGTGAATCTGCCTCGTTTCTGAGGGCAGAGTATTCTTTGTTGCTCCTGCCGAGCTTGGACAGCCAGTCGCGCTCTTGCTTTATGCCTTCAACGTACTCGTGGAGCTTTTGCCTCGCTGCAGCCGCCCTATAGACCAGCCAGCGCGAGCTCACAATATTGACGGCGATTCTTGCGATATGCTCCTGTATCAATTGCTTCTTGGCAAGGGGCGAGCCGTGCTGCTCCCTTACTTTTGTATGCGCGATGCATTCATTCAGACAGTCCTTCATTATCCCTATAGAGCCGGCTGCAACGCTGAGCCTGCCGTCTATCAGCGCGCTGTACGCGATGTTGAGTCCCTGTCCCTCTTTTCCAAGCAGGTTTTCCTTTGGGACGATGCAGTTGTCAAAATAGACCTCTGCGTTTTTGACGGTAAGCAGGCCAATCTTGTTTCTCATCTCTTCAGTCCTCAGTCCAGGCAGGCCGCGCTCTATAATGAATGCAGAAATTTTCCCGCTGGCGTCTTTAGCAAAAGTCGTCATGGTGCCTGCAAACGTGCCGTTCCCAATCCAGTGCTTTTTACCCTTCAGCACATAATCGCCGCCTTTTTTTTCAAATTTTGTGGTCATGGAAGCAGGGTCGCTTCCGGCGGCCGGCTCTGTAAGCGCAAAGGCCATCACGCTTTTCCCGCTTGTAGTGTCCGGCAGGTATCTCTTTTTTTGCTCCTCGTCCGCCCAACCCTGCAGTACAAGCTGGCCTATTGAAGTGTGGGCGGAGAAGAACGTCCTAAGCGACGCGCCCTCTTCCCCTATCCTCTCAATCGCCAAGGCGTAGGTCAGCATGTCATAGCCGAGGCCGCCATACTTTTTTGAAATTGGGCACCCAAGCATTCCGATTTTGCCAAACGCCGGCACAACTCTGTCATTGAGCCTTTCTTCAAGGTAGCATTTTTCCTCATAATCGCGAATAGACTGGCATGCGGCATCAACCTTTTGCAAAAATCTGCTCTGCTTCACAGAGACTTCAAAGTTCATCTGTGCAAGATTGGAATAATGCTGCACGGAATTATCTGGAGCGTGTAGGTATAAAAGCCAGCCTATCGGCATTGGCTGCATGAGGTTTGAGGATTTTGAAGTCGGCCAGACATTTGCAGCATCTATTGTGATAACCAAGTCCGACTTTGACAGCTATATTTCATTTGCAAGGACTAAAAACATCCTCCACGAAAACCCCGAGCTGGCAGAGAAAGAAGGGATCAAGGGCATAATGCTGCCGGGAAGATCCATAATAGCGAGGGCAGAGGGCGAGATGACGCGGCTTGCAGCATTCTCTGACTGTATCATGCTTCTCTACGGCATGGACGGAGACTCCGCTTGGAGCAACAGGCATACGCGGTTTTTAGGCGAAGTTTATGCGGGAGAAGAGCTTTTGGTGAAATACACTGTATCTGAAAAGAAAGAGGACAAGGGCTACGGCATACTGGCCATCGACTATGAAATTACAAGAGCGCGGGATGGCAAGCTGGTTGTAGTGTCGCGCAAGAATCTGTACAGGATAAAGATGTAAACCCGCAGACTAGTACGGACGACAGAGAGACACATTTCGAGCCTAAACCCATCGTGCGCCCCACGCCAGCCGTTTCGTCCACGGGGAATCTTTATTGTCCTTGATGCTTTATTAGCAGCGACTAGAATTGTTCGTGTAGAACAATCAAAGCCACTTCTTATAATCTCGCGGACTAAAAACAACATATGCTTCATTGCCCTTATTGTGGCTCGCAGCTGTCTGAACATATTGAAGGGGGCTTTATTGCGTCATCCAATAGGTGGAAGTGCGACAGCTGCATGATCTTGTACCGGATCCGCGATCTAAAGAAAGCGATTCTTACCGTTTGAAAAAGACCTAGGCGCTTTGCGTGTTGTCTGTCTGCCCTGCGTTTTCCAAGTTTTCCGAAGGCGATTGCTTTGGATTTGAAATCCTGCCCTTGACCTGAACAGGCTCTGTGGGATCGGCTTTTCCCAGTGGAGGCTCGGGCGTCTGCTCTATGTTGGTCTTGCCTTTTGGATTTTGGGTGCTACGCTCCACCTCTGGAGATTCGCTCATGGCAAGTACTGACTAACATCTGCTAATAATGTTGCATGTCTAAAAGAACCTTCTCAGAAATCCTATAGTTCCGCCGCCTGTAAGCAAGTCGCCACCGATGAAAAGCCCTATCGCCGCGGCCATGGTCAGCACCCAGACGATCTTGTTCCATCCAAAAATCTTTTGCCCGTCAAGGCCCAGAAAAGGTATCATGTTAAAGAGAGCGATAAAGCCGTTGAAACTTACGCCTACCAGCAGGATGGATCTTGTAAAACCAATTGCATCAAGCATCAGGTAGGAAACGAGAAAACCGGTTCCCATTGCCAAGTTTGTCAGCGGACCTATCCACGAGACCTTGCCGCTGCGGCTATGGCTCAGGTTGCCGCTGACCCACACTACACCAGGAGCTATGAATTTGAATGGAAAGAAAGGGAGCGCCGATATTGCGGTCATTACGGCTCCATAAAATAATACTCGGAATTCTGCCCATGCCCGGTAGAATTGCGCTAGAAACTTGTGGCCAAGCTCGTGTATGATAAATGCGCTTATGAAAATTACAAGAATGTCCCACTGAAATTGGAAGCGGTAAAAAGACATGCCCACGACAGTTACAAGGACTGTAGCGATAAACAGGTGGAGCACCTCGGTCCTTGAAAACCTCAGATAGATGGTGTTTTTGAGCGTAGATTTTATGCGCTCCTGAGGCGTCCCTGCCCTGCCCTGTATGCGCTCTAGAAATTCTTTGGCCCTGGCAGGCTGTTCCTGAAAATCGCGCATAAAGACGCAGCTGTGGTTAGGGGGCAGCCTGTGGACAGAGCAAAACATGCCTCCGCAATAGCGGCACTTGAACGGTATTGCTTCTTCAGTGCCGCACAAGTCACAGCGCATTCTTTAATGCAATATACGCTGCGATCATTATTAAATCAAGACGCCATCTTTCAATAAATAGGCAGACATCAATCCTTGCCGTTGTGTTTGCCATGATCATCATCCAGCAGATCAAGCAAGCGCTTTGGAATGATCTTTTCTAGATCGATGTCACCCAATCCATCATTATTTGGTTGTGCAGGCTGCTGTTGTGGTTCTGTCTGCAAAGAATTGTCTTCGTTGTTGTTTTGAGTATCGTTGACATAAGCGGGCTTCTCGACTTCGTCTGTTGGCACTTCGGCAGTTGTGTTGGTTGTGTTAATTGTGTTGGCATTCACAGGCTTTTCCGCTTCTTCGGTACTATTGGCATATTTTACCTTGACGTAAACCGGTTCTTTAGACACGTTTTCAACGACCGCCGGCTCTTGCTCAGGTGGAGTCGCTGCCACATTTGTTGCCGCACCTGCATTAAATGCCGAGCCATCAGAAGCGGCGTATGCAAACAGTATTGCCACTCCTGCGATAGTGCCTGCCATAGCAAGGGCAATCATCAGCCCATGCAGGCTCTTGTCTTTGCTGTCCTTTTCTTTAGAGCCCCCCTTGGCGAAATCTGCCATTGATAGAATGGCAATGTTCTCATAGTAATTATCTCATATTGCTACCCGAGCCTAGAAGATTGGTAAAGAGCAAGAACAAGCTAAAAACGTTAGAGATTAGCCGCCAAATGGCATCTCACGAGCTTCAGCATGGCCCGTCATTTTTACATGTTCGTGCACGTCTGCCTTGAAGAGAAAGACCATCTTGCATTCTGCACAAAAATAGATTCTATCTAGTTTTTCTACAGCTACCGACCCCGCTGGCAACATGGGCTATTTTCATGACATTCAAGCTATAAACGCTGTGGATTAACAATATAGACGCACAATAGGAAGAATTTTTACCATTTCTAAACATCTTTTGACCGGATATCTACATGTAATCAAGGAGCGTCTTTTGCGACTTGATTTGGGTTTCCTCCTCATCCATCGAGACAAGGTTTGTCACCCGGAGGCCCACCTTTCTGACTAGTTGGGTTGAATCGTCAAAAGAAAACCTCCCAAGCAGCGGACCAATGACAGAGGAGATGCTTTCGCGCCTTGCCTGCAGCTCCTGAAACGATATCTCACGAGTCTCTATTGTAAAGTCTGCTCTCACAATCTTGACTCCAACCGTGCGGAACATGTAGCCACGCCTGACCAGCCTGCCATAGATCTCGTCTACAAGCCCGTCAAGATAGACAAATATCCGGTCCTTGTCGCTGGTGAATTCCTCAAGCGTATGCTCTGTGCTCAGCGAAACATTGTCCTCCCTTGGCTGGACTGCCTCGTCTTCAGAGCCGTTTGCAACCTTCCACATCCAGAGGCCGTTTCTGCCAAACCTTGCAGTGAGCTTTTGCACATCGCAGGCTGCCAGCTGGCCAATTGTCTCTATCCCGATCCTGGCAAGAGTCAGCTGGGTCTTTGGGCCCACTCCAGATATCCTCCCAAC
>JAJPDY010000074.1 GCA_023252395.1 Nitrososphaera sp.
CTAGAACGATACCTTGGGCTCGTACCTGCCAAAGACAGTGCGCAGCGTGCCGCTTATTTCGCCTAGCGTGCTGTAGCTCTTTACCGCGTTGATGATAAGGGGCATCAGGTTCTCGTCTTTCTCTGCGGCCCTCTGCAATTGCGACAGCGCCTGATCTACCTTTGACTTGTCGCGGCTGCTCTTTAGCTCCTTGAGCCTTGCCACCTGCCGATTCTCTATCTCCTGGTCTATCCTGTTGAGCTTTGGCTCGACGTCGTGGGCGTCCTGGTACTTGTTGACGCCTACAATGACGCGCTTGTTCTCGTCTATCTCCTTCTTTAGCTGGTAAGCGTTGTTCCTGATCTCTTCTTGGAAGAATCCCTTTTCTACTGCAACCAGCGCGCCTCCCATCCTATCTATCTTTTTCAAATACTTGTTCACTTCTTCCTCTATCCTGTTTGTCAGGTATTCGACATAGTGTGAGCCGGCCATCGGGTCGACTGTCTTGGTCACGCCTGTTTCGCTTGCGATTATCTGTTGCGTCCTCAGTGCGACCTTGACAGATTCTTCTGTCGGGAGCGCCAGCGCCTCGTCACGCGAGTTTGTATGGAGTGACTGGCATCCGCCAAGCACTGCCGCCAGCGCTTCAGTGGTGACTCGCACGATGTTGTTGTCTACTTGCTGCGCTGTGAGCGACTCGCCGGACGTCTGCACGTGGAAGCGCAGGTGCATCGACTTTGGGCTTTTTGCGTGGAACCTCTCTTTCATTATCTTTGCATATATCCGCCTTGCAGCCCTGAACTTGGCAACCTCTTCAAAGAACTCCATGGTGCAGCAGAAAAAGAACGAAAGCCTTGGCGCAAAGTCGTCGACCTTCAATCCTCTTGCGGTGCAAGTTTCGATGTATTCAATCGCGTTTGCAAACGTGAACGCCAGCTCTTGCACGGCGTTGCACCCAGCTTCGCGCATGTGGTAGCCGGAGATGCTGACTGGGTACCACTGCGGCACTTTTTTAGAGCAATATTCGATCATGTCGCCAATGATTCGCATCGACGGTTTTGGAGGATAGATGTAGGTGTTTCTGGCAATGTATTCCTTCAGAATATCATTCTGGGTTGTGCCCCTGAGTTGGTCAGGCGACACGCCCTGCGACTCTGCAACCGTGATGTAAAGCGACAATAGAGTAGACGCAGTAGAGTTGATTGTCATCGAGGTGCTGACCTTGTCAAGGGGAATGCCATTGAAACAGGTCATCATGTCCTTTATCGAGCTGATGGCAACTCCTGTCCTGCCTACTTCGCCTTCCGACTGCGGATCGTCAGAGTCTCTGCCTGTCTGGGTTGGCAGGTCAAACGCTAATGATAATCCGGTCTGGCCGTGGTCAAGCAAGAACTTGAAGCGCTTGTTTGTTTCTTCCGCGCTGCCAAAGCCGCTGTACTGGCGCATCGTCCAGACGCGCTCGCGGTACATTTCTGGGTAGAGCCCGCGCGTAAACGGGTACTTGCCGGGTTCTTCTTCGCGGCTGCTGTACTTTGCCAAATCCTTCTTTGAATACGCGCGCTTTACCGGGATGTTAGAATCGGTCTTGAAATTCTCTGTCCCCATTGCAATCACCTAGAGAACAGCTCTTTGGCAAGCTGGTCTGCGGCCATGTACGGGTCGATCTCTTTCTTTGCAAGTTTATCGATAAATTCTGAATACCTCTTGTCCCCGGCAAGCATGGAAGAAACCTTTTCCTCGACTATATTTAAAACCATGTCCTTCAACTCGTCCTCTAGCATCTTTCTTTCGCGTTCTTTATAATTAATGCTTTTTTCCTTTAGGAATTTATCAATATTCTTTGCTAGTTCCTTTATTCCCCTGCCTGTCTTTGTAGACGCCCTGAGCACGGCCGGCTTTCTCTCAGTGTCACCTATCAGGTCAAGTATAGTCTGGTACAGCGCATTTGCGCCTTCCAAGTCTGACTTGTTGACCACATACATGTCGCCTATCTCGGTCAGCCCTGCTTTCACCGCCTGCACGTTGTCGCCAGTGTGCGGCGTAAATAACACGACTGTCATGTTGACCACCCTTGATATCTCTACTTCAAGCTGGCCTGCTCCAACGCTTTCAACAAGCACTAGGTTGTAGCCGGCGGCATCAAGGATCCTGATGGCGTTTCGCAACGACTTTGAAACTCCACCTACTGCCCCCCTTGACGCCATGCTCCTCATGAACACCTTGTCGTCGTCAAGGCTCCCCTGCATCCTGACCCTGTCGCCAAGTATCGCGCCGCCCGTGATGGGGCTGGTCGGGTCAACTGCGAGTACTGCGACTTTGTAGCCAAGGGCCTGGCACTCTGGTATCAGCTTGCCAATAAGCGAGCTCTTGCCTGCGCCGCCGGGGCCGGTAAAGCCTACTGTCTTGGCACTGCCAGTCTTGCTGAAAATCTGTTTTATTATCTCTCTAGACTCGGGCTCGTCGTTGTCAACAATGGAAATAGCCCTTGCAAGTGCGCGCCTCTCGCCTGCGAGCAGGCCCTTTACTATGGGAAGCACAGGTCCGGTGTTGCATCGCGTACAATATTAACGAATTCTTGTGTGTGCTTATTCTTGGAGAGACTCGGAAATAATGTTGGCAAGCTTTTCCTTGCCCTCGCTGCGGTATCTGTTTACCTCATTGAGCAACTGCTCTCTCAACTGCATGTACAGGTCGACCTGCTCCTTCACGGTCCTTGTCTGCACCTCTTCCACCTCAGAAGACGAGGTCATGGAGTATTATATGGTGCATTTTGTATTTATGACTTCACAGGGAGCGTTACTAGTCACGTCTGAAGTGAATAAATATTTTAAGCGGAAAGGCCAATCCTCCAGTGGTAATGTCGGCGCAGCAACAACAGCAAAAGCCAGTACGCGTCCTTGTGTCCAAGCTTGGCCTTGACGGCCACGACAGGGGAGCCCTCGTGATATGCAGGGCATTCCGCGATGCAGGCATGGAGGTCATTTACTCGGGCTTGTTCTGCACTCCCGAGCAGGTCGCAAGCATGGCGATAGACGAGGACGTCAACGTGGTGGCGATGAGCCTGCTAAACGGCGCTCATCTGACGCTGTTTCCAAAAGTGGCGCGCCTGCTCAAGGAAAAGGGCGCCGGCGACATACTGCTTGTGGGCGGTGGCATCATCCCTGAGAGCGACAGAAAAGAGCTGGAAAAGCAGGGCGTGACTGGAAACTTTGGCCCCGGCACACCATTGCCTGTGATAATAAAGCACATCATGGAAAATGTGAAAAAGCCGGCCAGATAAGGCTGGGCGTTTTAAGCCTAGACTTCGGGGGCGTCGGGCCACATCATCCTGCGCATTTCCTTGCCCACCTTTTCCACCTGGTGGTTCTCTATTTCCTTCATGTAGCGCGCAAACGAGTTCTTGCCCTCCTTCTTGTACTTGCTGACCCACTCTTCAGCAAACTCGCCTGACTGGATCTCCTTGAGCGCCTCTTGCATCTTTTTCTTGGCCTCCTTGTCTATTACGCGCGGCCCGCGTGTGAGCCCTCCGTACCTCGCGGTTTCGCTCACGCGGTTGTACATGCCCGTTATGCCATATTTCTGGATCAAATCAACTATCAGTTTCAGCTCGTGCAGGACCTCAAAGTACGCGACTTCGGGCTGGTAACCTGCCTCGACAAGCGTTTCAAAGGCGTTCATTACCATCGCGTGAGCCCCTCCGCAAAGGTCCACTTGCTCGCCAAACCAGTCAGTCTCTACTTCTTCCTTAAAGTTTGTCTGGAGCACCCCCGGCCTTGTGCTTCCGATGCCCTTTGCCATCGCAAGGACCCTATCTAATGCCTTGCCGGAATGATCCTGGTAAACTGCAACAAGCGACGGCGTGCCAAAGCCTTCCTGGTACAATTCGCGGACTCGCTGGCCCGGCCCCTTTGGCGCGACCATGATAACGTCAACGTTCTTTGGTGGGACTATCCACTTCCAGTGAATTGCCGCGCCGTGTGAAAAGCTGAGCGCCTTGCCTTCGGTGACGTGTTTTGCAATGTCTTTTTTGTACGTGTCAGCCTGCTCCATGTCTGGGATAAGGATATGAATAATATCTGCAGCCTTTGCAGCTTCTGAAACTTCCATGACCTTGTGGCCATCAGCTTCGGCCTGCTTCCAGGTCTTGCCGCCTTTTCTCAGGCCCACAATGACGTTTAGGCCAGAGTCTTTCATGTTGGACGCCTGAGCGCGCCCCTGAATGCCATAACCAATAACTGCTATCGTCTGGTTCTTGAGCGGATTCAATGACACCTGTTTGTCAAGCCACTTTTTAGCGGGCATGAATGTCTCTCGCTGGCAGGCATTATATTATTCTACTGATGGCCGCTAATTCGTAATCAGGTATATTGAATGGCGGCCGGCATGCCACTTCGCAAATTCTGCCAATATGTTTTCCAGTTCTCTTGCGCTGTCAGTCAGGCGGTATTCAACTCTTGGCGGCATTGTGCCATAGATCTTTTTCGTGACCAATCCTTCGCGCTCTAGCTCGAGCAACCTTTCTGACAGCATGGTGCCGCTGATGTCAAGCGACCTCTTGAGCTCGCTAAAACGCGTGGCTTCTCTTGAGCCCATGATGCCCAAGAGCTGCAAAGTCCACCTCTTGCCAAGCATATTCAAAATGCCTGCAATCCTGCCAAGCTCTTGATTATTGTCAGACATTTGGGTGCGTTTCCTCTTGCCAGCATTGCAGGCAATAGTCTCCTGTCACCTGAAATATCTCTGCCTTTTTCAAGCATGAATTGCAATACGTCACTTCATTCTGGCTTCCTTTTTCATGCCGGTATGTTGCAGGATGGGATGATAAATCGACTGGCTGCTGCAAAATCTGGTCACAGCTGCCCGACGAATCGGGTTCCCGATTCATCTTGCTTCTCCTTCCAGCCATGACCTATTTCGTAACGCCAGTACTGCAAGCGCCACTACAGAGATGGTTATTACAATAGTTCCTATTACCGTATGACCGTTATGTGGAAGTCCGAACCCGATGCCGGAAGCTATGTGAATTTCGTGCGGCGCTGACTTGTAAAAGAGGCCCACTCCAATTACCGCCCCTGCTACAATCAGATACTTCATCGGCACGCCGGCTCTGGCTGCAACTGCGACTATAATGACAAGGCCAAGGCCGTACAGCAGATCTGCAAAAGGAGTCAACATCGCCAGGCCCGAGTCAATACTAAAGACTCCGCCTAAAACAAGCGCTATGCTAAAGAACCCAAGCGCAAATCCTGCTAGGTGGATTGCCAGGCCAGTTATCCCGTACTTGCGTACCTGCCTTGCGATACTACTGGACTGCTCTGACAATCCTGTCAAGCGCCTCCTTGGTTCCTTTCATGATCTGGTTTTTCACCTTGCCCCTGAACAGGACAGGAATGCCAACTAGCTCGACATCCCATGCAATATCGATCTTGGTTTTGCTGCCGTCGCCTGACAGCGTTATTACTCTTGTCCCCCTCATGGGGCCTTCTGTCATTGTTATTTCAACTGACTCTTTGGGATGAAGCACCACGGTCTGGCGGCCTCTAGAATCCCTAAAGCCAACAGTAACCTCCCTTTCAATCACGTTGCCGGTCCTGCTGATGTTTCTGACGGTGTTGAGCCCCGGATAGTACCGGGGTTCGTTGTCCACGTCTGCGATGATGTCCCACACTCTGTCAAGCGGCGCGGGCACTTCTGTGCTGTCGTTAAATGCGACCATCAGTGGTGCCACATCCCCCAGCCGCCTGAATTCCACTGCCCGTGCCAAGGTCCGCCATATCCGTGAGCGCCCCAAGGACCGAACATCGGCTGACCAAATGACCCGATTGGCTGACCTTCTGAAGTGTAGAGCACCTGGCCGTTTCCTGCATCAATTACAGTCATGGTCCCCGTCTGGTTTGCAGTGTTCGCCACAAAGAACGTGTATACGAGATAGCCTTGCACTACGCCCAAATGCCCGCCAAGCACCTTTCCATCAGTTACCTGTCCTTGCGCGGTCTCTGCAGCCTTGACAAATGACACCTTGACATTTTCATTGATGAAATTACTTGCTTCGTTTGCAACGCTCACCGAGCCGTTTATCTTTGGCATCCCATCGCCGGCCCACATCATCATTTTCTGCTGCTCTTGCTGTGCGGTTGCCTGTGCTATCGACGATGCCACCAAAATAGCAGACACCGCGCCGACAGCCAATATGGCAACCAATATCACCTTCTTGCTCAGAAGATTTGTTGACATGCGTAAACTTCGGCAGGAATTATTTTAACCCTTGTTTACCCATGACACGTAAC
>JAJPDY010000075.1 GCA_023252395.1 Nitrososphaera sp.
GGAACTCAGGTGATAACCGTACTTAACGCATGGAAAGAGTGAGTTTCAATAACTGTTGCAGTGCCGCATGGAATCTACTGCAAGCATGTCTGCCATGTTGTTGAGAGCGGCCAAGTATTCCATCCCCTTTGGCGTTGTCCGATAAAAGTTCTTGCCAAGGCGCGTGGTAGTGTTGTCAAGCAGCGCCTTTTCAAGCAACTCTGCTAGGTACGCCTTGGTCTGACCGTGGGTCAAAACGACATGAAACATTATCCTTGAAATATTCACTCCGTCGCTATTTTCACTTGCTGTCGAAAGAATGTCTCGGATAATTTCGTCGCGCTGGCGGTTGAGCATACCCTCATGGCATAAGCTCCTTGACTTTTAAAAGCAATATGGTGCTGTGTTATGTAGAATTGGAAAGATATGTAGAAGCCGGTGTATCATTTCTATAGAACAAGCTTGCCACGTTCCTTACATACAGCTTTCGCCAAGATACACCATACAGGAGAGAAAGCTTTCCCGAGCTCTCGTCTCGCCTGTATCGATGTGCCAGCAAACCGGATAAAGGGCAACTCCGCCGTTTTTCCGAATTGCTAGCACATCGGTTAACTAGATAAAATGTTTTATGGTGCTTTTACTACTTCATTCACTCCGAGAATTTCTCCGTCGGTGCATTGAAAGAATAACACTGGCAAACGATTTTTACCCTCACCGGTTATAACACTGGCTCCATAGAGGAATGCAGAATCGTTGCTCGACCCTGCCACCACTGTAGCAATTCTCATAGCTATTGGCCTTGGAGCCGGAACCTTGGGTTCGCTGATTGGAGTGGGCGGCGGGATAATCATGGCGCCTGCCCTTACGTTCATGGGCCTGCCTCCAACTCAGATAGCAAGCACCAGCCTCATCGCCGTGACTTCTACAAGCGTGTCGTCCACTGTGGCGTATTCAAGGCAAAAGAGAATAGACTATAGGCTCGGGCTAGAGATGGCGGCATTTTCAATTCCAGGCGCCGCCATTGGCGCGTTCCTGTCTGGATACCTCACGTCAGAATCATTCAAGATGTACTTTGGCATACTCTTGATGGCTACTGGCGTCTACGTGCTGTACCGGAATTCCATTCTCAAGGAAAGCAGCGCGCCAAAAAAATCAATGCTGCTCAGGGGCGGCGTGTTTGCCATCACGTTTGGGGCCGGCATTGTCTCAAGCCTGTTTGGAGTGGGCGGAGGCATAATATTCGTGCCAGCGATGCTTCTGGTGCTTGGGATGACCATGCAGCGCGCCGTGCCAACCTCGCAGCTCACCCTCATGATAACCTCGCTTGCAGGGGTGTTTACACACGCCTACCTCGGCCACCCAGACTACCTGCAGGCAGCCGCGCTCTCTGCAGGCGCGTTTGCCGGAGCCCAGATAGGGGCAAGGATGTCACGCAGCGCCAAAGAGGTGCTGCTTCAGCGGCTTCTTGGTCTGGTCCTGATTGGGGTGTCGGTAAAGTTCATCGCCGACTCTTTCTTTGCTGTGAAATAATCAGGCAAGGCTCGCGTCGCGGACTAGTGCGCCCTTTTTCTTGATCTTTTGCAGCGCGCTTTCAAAGTGATTCATTGTCACTTTCAGCTTGCTCTTCTCCTTGCTGGCGACATGCTCCTTTATCGCGGTCATGGCTGCAGCATTAACGACAGCTGCAATGTCTGCGCCTGTCATGCCGCTAGTCATCTCTACCAGCCGGTCCAAGTTGACCGCAGGATCAAGTGGCTTTTTCCTTGTGTGGATCTTTAGTATCTCCTTTCTGGCAGGCGCGTCTGGCGGCGGCACTTCAAGTATCCTGTCAAACCTTCCGGGGCGAAGCAGAGCCTCGTCGAGAATGTCCGGCCTGTTTGTAGCGCCAATCACGACCACGCCTTTCAGGTCTTCAAGGCCGTCCATCTCTGTCAGCATCTGGCTTATCACCCGCTCGGTGACGTTGGAATCTCCTTCAGAGCCGCCCCTCCGCGGCGCAATTGCGTCGAGTTCGTCAAAGAATATCACGCAGGGCGCGGCTTGCCTTGCCTTTCTAAACACTTCGCGGACTCCTTTTTCAGATTCTCCAACCCACTTGCTCAGCAACTCCGGCCCTTTCACGCTGATGAAGTTTGCCTCTGAAGTTGCCGCCACGGCTTTTGCGATCATGGTCTTGCCGGTTCCTGGCGGACCGTAGAGCAGGATGCCCTTTGGCGGCCGGACATCGGCTTCTTCAAAGAGGTTGCCGTGCTTTAGCGGCCACTCTATTGCTTCCTGCAGCTCTTCTTTGACTGCAGCAAGCCCGCCGACATCTTCCCACCTGACGTTTGGCCTCTGGATCTGGACTTCGCGCATCGCAGAAGGCTGGATGTCTTTTAGCGCGTCTTCAAAGTCCTTGTCGGTAATCTTGATCTTGTTGAGCACTTCGGCGGGTATCTTTGACTCTTGCATGTTGATCTCGGGCAGCATTCTCCGAAGCGAGAGCATCGCCGCCTCCTTGCCAAGCGCTTCAAGATCCGCGCCCACAAAGCCGTGGGTGACTCGAGCTATTGATTCCAAGTTGACGTCGTCTGTCAGCGGCATTCCTCTAGTATGGATTTGCAATATCTCTAGCCTGCCCTTTTCGTCAGGGATCCCGATCTCGATTTCTCTGTCAAACCTTCCAGGGCGCCTGAGCGCAGGGTCAATCGCGTTTGGCCTGTTTGTCGCTCCAATGACTACCAGCTTGCCCCTTGACTGTATGCCGTCCATCAGAGTCAACAGCTGCGACACAATTCTCTTCTCGACGTCGCCGGATACTTCTTCGCGCTTTGGTGCAATGGAATCTATTTCGTCAATGAATATTATCGATGGCGCGTTTTCCTGGGCTTCTTTGAATATTTCGCGCAGGCGCTCTTCGCTTTCTCCGTAGAACTTGCTCATTATCTCCGGCCCGCTTATAGAGTAAAAGTTCGCGTTGGTTTCATTCGCTACCGCCTTTGCAAGCAATGTCTTGCCTGTGCCGGGCGGACCAAATAGCAACACACCCTTTGGCGCTTCTATCCCAATCCTGTCAAATATCTCGGGGTGCCTTAATGGCAATTCTATCATTTCGCGTACCTTTTGCACCTCGTTTCTCAGGCCGCCAATGTCTTCGTAGTTTATCCTTGCAAGCCCTTTCGCAGACTTTGGCGCGGTCCCTATCACAAACTCTGTGCCAATGTCAACAAGCACTGCATCAGAAGGCGTGGTGCCTGTTATGACAAAGCCTATCTTTTTGCCCATGATGTTTATCGGGACAACGTCGCCCTTTGCAACTACCCTGCCTTCGAGCAGCTCCGGCAGGTACTCTTCAAGCCCCACAATGTTGAGCTCTTCAGTTGGCGCAAGGATGACTTGCTCTGCCTGTCTCAGCACAACCTTCCTTACAGTTACCTTGTCGTCGATCCCGACTCCGATGTTGTTGCGCGTATAGCCGTCTATCCTGATCAGGCCCTTTCCAGAGTCTTCAGGCTGGCTCGACCAGAGAAGAACGTAGCTTTTCTTTTTGCCCGAAATTTCAATGACGTCGCCAGTGGTAAGTTTCATTTCGCCCATCACTTTTGGGTCGACAAGGGCGATGCCCCTCCCGACAAACTTGGAGCTTGTTTCAGCTACCTTTAGAGAAACAGTATCAATCATGGTAATCTAGCCTCAAAAATAGATAAGATGTCAAGTTATTTGACTATTCCACCCTTACTTCTGTCGCCTTTGGCTTGGCAGGCTCTTTCATCCTGATCTTTAGCTCCAATATGCCGTTTGCATAGGTTGCCTTTGCAGACTTGTCGTCCAGCGCAGAGCTTGACGGGATCTCGGTATGGTATTTCTTGTCGCCTTTCTCTGCATGTATGGTCACGTTGTTTTCAGACACGTTCACCTTGATGTCCTGCTTGGTGACTCCAGGCATCTCTGCCGTGATGACAAGCCGATTCTCCTTTTCGTCCACTGCCGAGTCAACCAGAGGCTCTCGAAGGCCGCTCTGCTCCACCAGGCCCTTTGCTGCAGGCTTGACGTTTCCAAACTCTTTGACGTGTGGCTTGCCGTCTGGCCCGACCGTTATCTGGTAGCCGTAAAAGTACGGACCATTGACAGCATCGGGGTTTTCTCTGGCTGTCCTGAACATCCTGTTCAGCATTTCTTCTGCTTCGGCAAACTCTTTGTCCATCTCTTCAAAAATCCTGCTGCCGAAGCCGAAATTGTAGTTCCATGGGTCTCTCCACATTTGTAATATCACCTAATGCTATGTAATAGTCATTACATTATTTATATTTTTCTTACAATCAAAAGGCTTTATTACGGGTCATGCGCTTTTATAACACATGTACGCAAGGGCCGATTCTGTCCCCGCGGCAGTCAGGGAGATAATTTTTGGAAACACAGTATACCTGCAATCGCTACATCTAGGCATTGCAAACTATACAGCCCTTGCGCAAAGGATCAAGCCCGACGTGGAAAAGATAACCGGCTCCAAGGTCAACGCAAACACCATAGTCGTTGCGATAAAGAGGTTTGCGGACGCGCTCGAAATAGAGGACAGGCCGGAGACTACTTTCAAGGGCGCAAGGATGTCGCTTACCGACAACATCATTGACGTTGACTTTGAAAAAGAGTTTGACGAAATTTCCAGCATGCTCGATCAGCTGTTCGACAAGAACTTTAGCGTGTTCCAGACGGGCAGGCATCTCAGGCTCTTTGCAGAAGACGTTGCAGAGACAAGGAGCATGGTAAACACTGCCACGAAAAAGTTTGATGGCAAGATAAGAGAAGGGCTTGCCAAGATAAACATCCAGTTTGCCCCAAGCAACCAGAACCCATACGACATCCTTTCGGTGGTTTCAAACATACTGTACAACAACCAGATATCGATACAGGATGCCTTCTTTACTCCTGCCGAAATAGTGCTCATTTTGAGCGACAGGGATGCCGCGCGGGCGTATGAGCTGCTAAGGACTAGGATGAAGTAATCTCAATAGAACGTCATAAATAGGAAAGTAGCTGCAATAGCAATATGCCTTTTGTCAATGTAGACAGCAGCACGTCTGTTTACGTCGAAGATACTGGCAGAGAAAGCGACGTTGGCAAGACTGTCTTGTTTGTCCACGGGTGGCCGCTGAGCCACAAGATGTTTGAATACCAGTTCATGGAACTGCACAAGAACGGCTACCGGTGCGTTGGCATTGACCTTCGAGGATTTGGAAGGTCGGACAAGCCCTGGACCGGGTATGATTACGACATTTTCGCTGACGACATAAAGCAGGTAATGACTGCGCTCAACTTGCAAAAGGTGACTCTGGTTGGATTTTCAATGGGAGGCGCAATAGTCATGCACTATGTAGCCAAGTATTTTTCAGAGCTGGTTTCAAAGGTGGTATTCATGGGAGCGGCGGCTCCATGTTTTACCAAAAGAGAAGGCTACCCCTATGGGCTAGAAAAGTCAGCCTGCGACGCCCTTATCTCACAATCGCTCAAAGACAGGCCCAAAATGGTAACTGACTTTGGCAAGATATTCTTTTCAAGCGAAAACTCGCAGAGCAAAGAGATGGCAAATTGGCTGTTCTCGATAAACATGAAAGCGTCGCCATATGCAACGGTGCAGTGCCTGCAAGAGCTGCGCGACGCAGACTTGCGAAACGACATGAAACTTGTGAACCAGAGGAACCTGCCAGTGGCGATATTTCATGGCGTGCATGACAAGATATGCCCGTTTGACTTTGCAAAAGTAATGAACGAAGGGATCAAGGGCTCCAAAATAGTCCAATTCCATGAAAGCGGCCACGGCTTGAACATTGAAGAAAAGGAAAAGGCGAATGAAGAATTGATGAAGTTCATCGGTCAGGGATAACATGCTGGCAAATATCAACGGAATAAACCTCTACTATGACGATAGTGGCAAGCCGGGATCGTCGGCTATACTTTTTGTGCATGGGTTTCCTTTTAGCTCAGAGATGTGGAAGGGGCAGAAGCTGCAAAACATGGATCTGCGCGTTGTCACATACGATCTCCGCGGCCACGGGCGGAGCGACGTTGGCGATGGGCAGTACACAATAGAGCTGTTTGTCGACGACTTGATAGCGCTACTCGATCACCTCAAAATAAGTAAAACAATACTCTGCGGCTTTTCGATGGGCGGCTACATTGCTCTTAGAGCAATTGAAAGAAATCCTGAGCGCTTTAGCGCCCTAATATTGTGTGACACAATGTCAACGGCTGATTCAAATGAAGCGAAACTCAAACGCGCCGGTTCTATAAAGACAGTAAAAAATGAAGGC
>JAJPDY010000076.1 GCA_023252395.1 Nitrososphaera sp.
TCGCATATTATCGTCAGGACTGATTACCTAAAGAACAATCCCGAAACCATAAAGAAGCTGCTTGAAGCAAACATCGACGAAACCAACTGGATAAACAGCCATCCTGATGAGGCAGTCAAAGTGTTCAATACAGAGCTCAAGAAGATCACTGGCAAGATCATACCGGAAGACGAGTTCAATGAAGGATTTTCGAGACTGAAGCTGACATGGGACCCGATAAAGGGATCACTATTCCAGTCGGCGGATGACGCGTTTGATGTCGGATTTCTCGGCAAGACAAAGCCGGATCTTTCAAAGATATATGATCTGACCTTGCTAAACCAAGTTCTTGAAAAGAAGGGGCTGCAAAAGATAGAATGATGGCGCAAAAACTGCACCTACATTGTATCGATTGCACCTTTGAAGTAGATTATATGCTGTGCATCCGTATCGGTGGCATCGACCTTGATAGCATCTGAATACAAGCAAAAGAGAGGTGGCAGCTCTGCCATGCTGCAGGTCAGGGCTGTGTCAAAGGCATTCCACTATGACACGACAAACAGCCCAAACCACGCCGTCTTGAACGGGGTCAGCATCGACATCAAGGATGGCGAATTCGTAACAATTGTAGGACCATCCGGCTGCGGCAAGAGCACGCTTCTCAACATCATTGCAGGGCTTGACAGCCCGGATTCGGGAAGCATATTTGTGAAAGGCGAGCGCAAGACTTCTACCGATCCTGACAGGATAGTGATATTTCAGGAAGGCGCGCTCTTTCCATGGCTTACAGTCACTGAAAATGTCGAGTTTGGATTAAAGCTGGCGGGAGTTCCAAAGGACAAGCGAATAGAAAAAGCGCGCCACTTTGTGAGCATGATGCAATTATCAAGATTTGCAGATTCATACATACACCAGCTCTCTGGCGGCATGAAGCAGAGGGTGGCAATAGCCCGCGCACTTGCGATGGACCCTGACGTTTTGCTGATGGACGAGCCCTTTGCAGCGCTCGATGTGCAGACAAGGGACATGCTGCACAATCACCTGCTCCAGATCCATGAAGCCACGAAAAAGACCATCCTGTTTGTGACCCACAACATAAATGAAGCGCTATTGCTTGGCAGCAGAGTGATCGTGCTGTCTCCAAGCCTTGGCAACATTCGAAAAGACATTGTGATAGACCTTCCGAGGCCGCGCGACATCGACAGCCCTGAACTTGTCCTGCTAAAGAGGCAGATTCTGAAGGAACTAGAGGAGGATTTCCAATTTGCTAGAAAAGAAAACACAACAGCAACCAGAGAAAAAACGGCGCAATAAAAGCAGGTTCGACGTGTCAGATGCCGCCAACACGGCGCTGTTCCTGGCCGCGTTTGTTGGAGTATGGCAGCTGGTGTTCATGCTCGGGATATGGCCACAGTTCCTTCTGCCCTCACCTGCGATGGTTGTCACTTCAATAGCTAACCTGATAGCAGATTCTTCGCTACCCATAGGGCTTGGCGTGACAATGCTTAGACTTGCTGCCGGATTTGTAGTCTCTATTGGCATTGGAGGCGTGGTGGGACTGGCAATGGTCAAATTCCCGGGCTTTGGCAAGACGATGAGCTCTTTTGCAGTCGGGCTCTTGACGTTTCCAAGCATCGCATGGGTTCCATTTGCAATCCTGCTTATCGGGTTTAACGATTTTGGGATACTCTTCGTAGTGGTCATGGCTTCAGTATTCTCTGTAATGATAACGACCTACAGCTCGATTCGCAACATACCGCCGCTTTACTTGCGCGCAGCAAACAACATGGGCGCAAAAGGATTCGCGCTATTTAGATATGTCATGATCCCTGCAGCAACTCCTTCTCTCATTCTAGGAATAAGACAAGCGTGGTCATTTGCATGGCACGCGCTCATTGGAGCCGAGATACTGATAACAACACTATACGGGCTTGGCCATATCCTAAGCATTGGAAAAGAGTTTGTCGATATGGGGCTGATCATTGCCACCATGGTCACAATTTTTGTAATAGGCATGGTATTTGACAGGATCATCTTCCGCAAGATAGAGGAAAGAGTGAGGGCGCGCTGGGGTCTGGACCAACACGCCGACAGCCAGTGAGTTGAGAATATTGCCAATGATAACAGGCAACCATGCGCAAACTAAAATATGCGCATATTCTGCATATATCATATCACGCTATGCTTGACGACCTTGCAAAGAACAGGATAGACTCAAAAAAACCCCGCAAAGAGGGCCTAAGCTGCACCATAGACAAACTGCAAGGAATCGACAAGGAGAATTTTGCGATAATAGCGCCGTACATCGACGTGGTCAAGATCTACGGCGCATTTCCAATGCTAATCTCTGAAGAGAGCCTGAAGAAAAAGATCAAGTTTTACCACGACTTTGGCGTGTCAGTCTCCACGGGCAGCACGATAACCGAGTTTGCGATAATTGAAAACTCGCTTGAGAGGTTTGTTAAAGAGGCTGCCAAGATTGGCTTTGACATAATCGAGGTGGGTGAGAACAGCATCGACCTCTCGATAGAGCAAAAGCGCAAGATAGGCGACACGATAAAGTCGGCAGGTCTTGAATTCCAGTGGAAAGTTGGCAAAAAGGACCCGCGCCACCAGCTTGGAATCGACAAGACTCTGCACGATATCGAGGAGGCAGTCAAGCTAGGGTCAAAGAAAATAGTGCTTGAGGCAAACGAGGGCATGAACGTCGGAATATACGACGAAAAGAGCCTTGTAAAATGGAGCTTTGTAGGGGCAATCACTACCGAATACCCGCCAAGCACGTTCATCTTTGAGGCGCCATTTGAGTCGCAGCAATCGGCTCTCATTGCAGAGTTTGGCCAGCGGGTCAACCTTGCAGAGGTGCACCCTGACGCAATTGCGTCAGTCGAGTCGCAGCGCAGAGGCTTTCTCTCAAAATCCGCGTTTGGAGTTTCATACCTGCGCAAGAATCCTGAAGGCGGGCCGGCAGCAAAATTCATCTACTTTATCATCAAGACAAAGCACCCTGTCGAGCAGGGCGAGCTTATCAGCGTGAGCCACCTGCCAAGGAGGACTGTCCAAGCCGCAATCGATGACCTGAAGCGTCAAGGGTTGATAATCGAGAGAAACAGCCTAGACGATGCAAGGAAGAAGGTCTATCAGCCTGTTCAGTCTGACTGGCTGTAGGCAAAGAGCGCTGCTATGGTTTTACAGTCCTGAATCTCGCCGTTGATGCATTTTTTCAGCGCGGCGCTCAGCTTCATTTTCTTTATTCTGATGTTCTCGTCGTCGTCAAGTGTGCCCCTCTTTATCTTTTTCAGGTTTGTTGCGACAAATACGTGCATGAATTCAGTGGAATAGCCAGGCGCAAGGTACCATCGAAGCAGCGGCTTTAACTTTCCAGAATAGCCGATCTCTTCTGCCATCTCGCGGACAGCTGCCTGCTCGGGAGTCTCGCCTTTTTCGATCTTGCCTGCTGGGATTTCTAACAGCACCTTGCCTGCTGCGCGGCGATACTGCGTCACAAGAATTACGTCACTTCCGCTGGCAGCTACCACTCCAACAGAGTCTTTGTGCTCGACTATCTCTTTGCTTATCACTTTGCCGTTTAGCGAGAACTTGTCGTTTCTGAGGGAAATAGAGCCAGAATAAATCGGGCTGCTCTTGATCAGTTGAACTCCCTTTGCCATCATTTTACACACATAGAAGGAAGGATTAAACCTATTCGCTATTGATCTAGGTCAGCAAGTCCAGAGCCATTCTTAATTCTGCAATCTCTTTTTCGACTACTGCCCTGTCAGATTCGTCTAATGCATACTTTAGCAATTTCTCGCACCCTTGAATTTCAGCTTCAATAATATCTTTCTTGTCTAGACACAGGCTGTGAAATGATTCAGAAAAATTGTACGTTACTCTCTGCTTGTCTTTGTAGCCGCAAGTCTTTGCGGTCACCAAGTCTGACTCTTGAGAGAAAATGTTCATTGTGTTATAAAGAACAATCTGATGCCTTAAAGGGTTTACTTAACCAAGGTGAGTCTTGCTTAACTTCCAATTTCACCTTATTGATGATGACAAAAATGGAAACAACACTGACCTTGATCCTGGTTGGAGTTGGAGGATTGTGCGCTGCCCTCGCTTACGTAACGGCAGGAACAAAGATACGCCATTTCTTGCATGTAGGCACGCCACAAAACAACCCATCTTGACTCCCACTTTTTTGTGGGAGTATTAGTTAGTTTTATATGCGATCTGCAGCTCTTCTGAAAGCGTGGAATTTATTGACGGCGACGGCAACATCATTGTGCCAAAGTCCGTCAGGCCCGTAATCGACCTCAGCGAGACTCCCATCGGCAGCAAAAAAGGGGCAAAGAAGCAGTACCGCTATGGCAACTTGCACATCAGAGAATATGACGATCATTATGCTGTCCACATGGACAGGGTGGACCCGCTTCAAAACCCTCTTGGGCACCTTCTTGTCGACGCGCCAGAATACCTTGCTGGAGCGGCCGCGGCAATACTTGTCGGCAGAAAAGTCGGCGCGACAGTTTACAACAAGCGCAAGCAGGAAGGCAGGAGCAGCAAAGACGCGGCAATCGACGCCGTGATCGCGGGGTACGTTGCAGGATCTTCTGCCGGCAAATTTGCTTTTGACACAGCCAACTCTATCAAGAAAAGGAGCAAGTAAGAATGGAGAGCCCGGCGCAGGTCAGAAAAGAGAGCATCGTCGCGCCGCCGGTTTACCCAAATCCTTCCAAGGTGCACATTGCAAAAGTGGTGCTCAAGCTCCTTCCGATTGTTATCAATTTTCGCAGGGACAGACGAGAGTGGGTCAAAAGGGAAGGCAGGAACGTTGACGAAGAAAAGTACCGCCGCCACGCCCGGCAAGCATTAAAGACGTTCATAGAGCTGGGCCCGTCGTACATAAAGCTCGGGCAATGGCTCTCAACCCGCGTTGACATTTTGCCAGAGCCGTACCTTGACGTGCTTGCAAAATTGCAAGACGACGTTCCACCGGCGCCGTTTTCTGAGGTAAAGCCAACCATTGAAGCCGAGCTGGGAAAAATAGAGGACGCCTTTGAAGAGTTTGACCCAGCTCCCCTGTCTGGCGCAAGCCTCGGGCAGGTCTACTTGGCAAAGCACTCTGGCCGGCAAGTCATTGTCAAGGTGTCAAGGCCAAACATCGAGCGAGTGATTGAAGACGACATCTATGTATTGAAAAAGATCATGCCACTCGCCACGCGCTTTATTGACCCAAACCTGCGCTTCTCTGCTGAAGGCATGCTTGCGCAATTCATTGAAACAGTGCACGAAGAAATGGATTACAGAATAGAGGCTGAAAACCTCCTTGCAATAAAGCGCAACTTGGCTGGCGACCCGTCGGTGATAATCCCTGACGTGTTTTTGGAGAGGACAACAAAACACGTGCTGACGCTAGAGTACGTCCCCGGCACCAAAATCACGGATGTCGTGGCGCTTGACGCCAAAGGCATCGACAGGGAAAAGTTGGTAGTAAGGATTCACCGGCTGTTCTTCAAGATGCTCTTGCACCACGAAATCTTCCACGCAGACCCGCACCCTGGCAACATTTCAGTTGCTGACGACGGCAGGCTGGTGCTCTACGATTTTGGCATGGTGGGCAGGCTTGACAACGATACTCGCGTGCGCCTTATCCGGCTTTACCTTGGGTTGCTTGATAAGGACCCGGAGAGAACCGTGAACGTTCTGATAGAGCTTGGGACTCTAGAGCCGACTGTCAACCGCTACATTGTCGAGCGGGGGATTGCGCTGAGCATCCAGTCGATGCATGGCAGGCAGGTGGATAAGATGGAAGTAAAGGCGCTGATGGAGCTTGCCAACAAGACGATGAGCCGGTTTCCATTCAAGCTGCCAAAGAATCTGGCGCTTTACATGCGCATGACTTCGATACTTGAAGGCATCTACCACCACCACAAGGTTCCGTTCCAGTTTGTCAAGGTGCTCGCAAACCTGCTTGAAGAAGAGGGGCTTGTGAGGGATGCGTACATTGAAGAAGTAAAGATATCCGCAAAGAGGTTTGTAAAGGGCATACAGGACTCGGTGAGCGTTGCGCCCATGCTAAAAGCATATCTGGAAAATATTGGGCCGTACGGCAGGCAGGAGAAAAACAACAGCGGGCTTGCAGCAAGCATCTTGGCGTCCGCGTTGTTTGTCGGGTCAGCACTGATGTTGCCGTACAACGCTTTTCTGTCGTACGGAGGATTTGCCGTAGCTGCTGCGGCAGTTGCAGTGGCGCTGAAAAAGAA
>JAJPDY010000077.1 GCA_023252395.1 Nitrososphaera sp.
GTCTTGTCGGTATGGTAGAGGTCAAACGTCGGCCCCTGGTGCCGCTCAACGTCGCCGATGTAGTCCTTGACCTTTGTCTCAAGCGTCGACAAGAGCTCGATCTTGTCCCCCCTCATTTCGTGCGAGTCAAGCGTCCACGCTATTGCCACCTTTGTCCTGCTGGCCTTCAAGTCGCGCTTTTTCAAAGTTGCCCTTATCTGGTCTATGAGGTACTTTACGTACCCCTCGATCCCCTTGATGCTGCCGTTCACAAGGTACATCAACGGTCCGGCGCCGTCAAGCGACGACCCTATCATGCGCAAATCATACAGCCCGCTTGTCACGTCGTCGATGTAGAGGTCTGCAAATGTCCCGCGCATGAGATCGCTTCCGATATTGGCATCGGTTGCCTTTTTGCAGATTTCAAGTATGCTGGCCATCCCCGAATAGTGGCTGAGAGTCTTTATCACGTGCACGAGCTCGGCAGAGTTGACGTCGACAAAGTTGAGCCGGCGGCGCGTGTCAGGGTCATGGAGCATCTTTGACAAGTGGTTATCCTGCTTTGACTTGACAGAGCCTACAAGCGTTTCCGAGCTTGCGCCGGCGATATTGCTGATTGGCAGGTAGTAATACGACACGTCCTTGTCGACTGTCATGCCAGTCATGTGCTCTATCAGGGCAATGTTCTCGTTGTTGCCCCCAACCCCTGTCGGAAGCATATAGACCACAGAGGCGCCCTTCTTGAGTGCCTTTATCGCGTCTTTGAACTTTGTCGTCACGTCGCTTTTGACGTCGGGTCCGACCTTCCTTATCTTGGGAGCAAAGTAGACGTATGAGGCATTGCTTACCGCAACGTCAACCGGCTCTAGATCCAAGAGCGGCTCATCCTCTACAAGCGAGCTCACGTTTGGATACGTGCGGGCAATGTCAGGCTTGAGCGAAATAGCCATCCGTACAGATTCGTCAATAAGTGAAACTTTTGAGCCTTTGATGGCCATGGAGGAAGCTATCCTGTACCCTTCGGTGCTCAGGCCATACACTGCAACAGAAGTAGAAGATGCAGCACTCAAAGTGTAGACTGAGCTCCCCCGTTCATCCCTCGGTATACCCTAGGCGACATACAAAAGGTTTTTCCATGGCCTTTCGGCTACAATGCGTGTTTGAAGATCTGGTTTGACATTCTGACCCCAAAGCAGGTGATGTTTTTCAACCGTGCTGCCAGCCTGCTTCGCCAGTCAGGCCACGATGTCCTCTGCACTTCAAGGAGGTACAGGGAAGCTGTCGAGCTGGCCAAGATCAAAAAGCTCGACCTTACAATAGTTGGAAGCCACGGCGGGGCAGACAGGTACGACAAGCTGCGCGAAAGCGCTAACAGGATATACGAGCTTGCCGAAGTAGTCAGGCGCTTTGGGCCGGACGTTGCGCTCACATTTTCGTCGCCTGAAGGCGCAAGGGTAGCGTATGGACTTGGTATCAGGCACATTGGCTTTAACGACTCGCCTCATGCAGAAGCTGTGGCACGGCTTACGGTGCCTTTGATGAGCAAGCTTTTCACACCGTGGATAATACCATATTCGGCGTGGACATCCTATGGCATTGCAGGCAAGAACATTTCTCGCTACCGCGCGCTTGACCCGGCGGCATGGCTCAAGCATGAGGAAAAGCCAGAAGCCAAGGCAGGCGACAGAAAAACGATCCTGCTCAGGCTTGAGGAGAGCAAGGCATCATACATTGCAGACAAAAAGCTTGGAACCGGAAAAATGATAGACGATTTTGTAAATGGATTGTCTGATTCTGCCAATATTGTGGTTCTCTGCAGGTACCAAGACCAGATAGCAGAGGTAGAGTCACGCTACGGAAGTAGAGTGCATGTCCTAAAGGACGTTGTTGACGGCACCGCGCTTGTCAGGTCTGCCCAGCTCTTTATAGGTGCGGGCGGGACTATGACTGCCGAAGCAGCCCTTCTAGGCAAGCCCACGATATCCATAGCGCCAATCCATTACTATGTTGAAAAGTACCTTGTAAAAGCTGGCCTTGTAAAGCTGGCGGATGATTCAAAGGCGCTTGTAAAGCTGGCCAGAAAAATGGTTTCAGACAAAGAATACCAGCAGAAACAAAAGAAAAAGGCAGCGCGCATCCTTGCAGGAATGGAAGACCCTACAGACAGGATGGTAGCAGCAGTCAACTCCTTAAGATTATAAAGACGTGTGAAATAGGTGAAGATACGCCCGGAAGCCCGGTGGAGGAAAATTAAATTGTTATTTTCCGCCGAATGTAGTGGCCAAGCATAGGGGCCTTTGGAGCCCTTGACCCCAGTTCGAATCTGGGCCGGGCTATTTTTATAATATAAATAGCAATGCAGATGCAGGATTTTTGTGACCAACAAGGTCTACGTGACAAGGAAGATCCCAGAACCGGGATTGTCAATGCTCTCAAAAGAATGTAAAGTTACGCTCAACAGGAAATCAAGCGTCCCAAGCAGGACAGAAATCATCAGAAACATAGCTGGCAAGGATGCCTTGCTTTGCATGCTATCAGACAGGATAGATGCAGAAGTTATGGATGCGGCTCCTGACCTGAAAGCGATAAGCTCGTACAGCACAGGCTTTGAGCACATTGATGTCAAAGAAGCTACTGCAAGGGGAATCTATGTCACGTACACGGCAGATATTTTGGCAGAGGCTACAGCAGACCTGACATTTGCACTCATTCTTGCCTGTGCCCGGGGCATTGTCAATGCAGACAGGTACGTCAGGGAAAACAAATGGAAGGTCGGATGGGCCCCTGACCTTATGCTTGGCTACAACGTGCATGGCGCCACCCTTGGCATCGTTGGGCTTGGCAGAATTGGCGCTGCAGTTGCACGAAGAGCCAGAGGATTCAACATGAAAATCCTGTACCATAACCGTAGCAGGAACCAGCAGCTAGAGTCAGAGCTTGGAGTCAGATATGCAGAACTGGATGAGCTTCTAGCCCAGAGCGACTTTGTATCCATACACGCAAGCCTGAACAGCCAGAGCCGCAGCTTGATAGACAAGGCAAAACTGCAGTTGATGAAGAAAACTGCGTTTTTGATAAATACGGCAAGAGGTCAGGTTGTGAATGAAGCTGAACTGGTCAGAGCACTCAAAGGCAACCAGATAGCTGGTGCAGCGCTTGACGTATTTGAGAAAGAGCCGTTGCCAAGGACAAGCCCACTTTTAAAGATGAAAAATGTTGTATTGCTGCCACACATCGGTAGTGCGACTTACCAGACACGCTCTAAAATGGCAGAAGTTGCTGCCAGGAATTTGCTCAACATTCTGAACGAAAAATATCCGGATCCGGCATTTCTGGTGAACCCTCAAGTAAAGAGCGTGCGGCCGCTGAAGAATTGATCATTCTTTTTTGTTGGGTTTAAAGTGCCATTCCCCGCTTGGGTCTATCCACATCTTGCAGTCCAGCTTTTTTTCCATTTCGGCTATCAGTTCTTCAGTCGTCAGGTTGTTCTTGAAGGAAATTTTCATTGTCTTTAACTTCTCCAAAAACTCTGGGTTTTCGTCTCCTTCTATTATCATCACTTTGACTCCCATTCTTTCTTTTTCCTGTCATATTCTGCCCTGCTGTACGCCACTCTGGCAGGATGGCCCATCACTACAGAGTCTGGTGGCACGTCCTTTGTCACTACTGAGGCCATCGCGACCACGCTATTTTTGCCGACTCGAACGCCGGGCTTGAACACCGATCTGCCGCCTATTATCGCGCCATCTTCAACAACAACTCCGATCATTTTTGGGCTCATTGGATAAGGGTCGTTTGTAAATGCAGCCGCCGGCCCGATGAATACGTTCTTGCCTATCACAGTAAGAGGGGGTATGTACACTGACCCCTCAATTCTGGTGTTGTCGCCTATCTTGACCTTGTAGTCGACGTGGGTGAGCGAGCCTATCATGACATTGTCGCCTATCTCTGCTTGGCTTCCAACATATGCAAAGTGCCATATCTTTGTGTTCTTGCCAATCTTGGCATCCTTGGCAACATAATTTGTAACGCCGGCAGGAGCTGTATAATTGCTCATTCAGAGATGCCAAGGGTTTCCTTGCTTTATAACTTTCTCAGGGATTTTGCTTTGCCATTTCTTTAGAAATTCAATGTCTCTTTTCTTGTCTGCTTCCCTCAGCTCGTCAGGAAGCATCACAGGTATTTCATCTATTATCGGGTAGTACCGGCTGCATTTTGTGCAGAAAAGAACTCCTTCTTTTACTGTCTGGTCTTCTGAAACGATCTCGAATAATTCCAGCGGGTAGTGCTTGTCTATAGGACACGCTAGTATATCGAGCATTGATTTTTTCATTTTAGATCCAAATACACGGGAGATCCTGTATTGCTTGAGAGAATTGCTGCCTCTGCTACCCTCGTGACATTTGTTGCGTCGCTTGCGGTGACTACGATGTTTGTCTTGCCGGCTATTGCTTCAGTAAAGTTTTTCAGCTCTAGTGTAAGCGGCTCCTGGAACTGCCTGCGAGGGGTTATCGTCGCGTCAGCGTGATCTATCTTGATCTCTTGCGTCAAAAAGTCTCCGGTGATGATGCCGTCTGTGCACACCGCGCTAAAAGTCCTGACCTTCTTTGGGGTGTGCCAGTTTGAAGCAATGATTGCAACTTTTTGTCCTTCAAACCCAAGCATGATTGTAGCAAAGTCTTCAAACTGGTGGTGGTGCTTGCCGGCTCGCGCAAACACGACATGTGGCCTGCTGCCAAAGAGAAACATTGCCGCGTCGATGTCGTGCACCGAAGTGTCGTATATTATGCCCACGTCTTGTATATGGAGGGGCATCCTGTTTTCCCTGTGGAACTCTATCATCAATGGGTCGCCGTACATTTTGCCCTCTATGAGCTTCTTTGTGTCGCTCACCGCGGGGTTGAAGCGCTCGACGTAGCCTGAAGTCAGGATGAGCTTTTTCTTTTCTGCAACCTGCATCATTTCCTCACACTCTTTGGATGAAAACGACATCGGCTTTTCGACAAACGCGTTTACGCCGTGCTCCATCACTTTCTTAGCCACAATTGCATGTGTCTTTGTAGGCGTGCATACAAGGCAGCCGTCAAGCCCCTCCTTGTCAAGCATCTCGTCAAGCGATGAATATGATTGCGCCCCGTATTTGCCAGCCAGCTCTTTTGCCCTTGCAGCGTCAAGGTCGCATATCGCTGCGAGGCAGCCAAGGTCCTTCAACACCCTTGCGTGGTTCTTGCCCCACCCGCCGACGCCTACCACGGCGACTTTTAGCCCGTTTGCGCTCACCATACAGGAGTCAACCAGTCCATGTAATCCTTGACTCCGGCAGATACAACCTTTTCATACATTTCGCGTATGCTTTTTGTCACGGGACCTTCCTTTCCGCTGCCCACGACGTGACCGTCAACGCTTGTCACCGGCACAATCTCTGCGGCAGTGCCGGTCAGGAATATCTCGTCTGCCATGTACAGCTCTGTCCTAGGTATCGGGCGCTCTATGACTTCATGACCTATCTTTCTTGCGATCGCAATTGCGCTTTCCCGGGTAATCCCTTCAAGAGCCGAATCAGCAAAATACGGTGTGTAAATCTTGCCCCGCCTTACCAGAAATATGTTTTCGCCCGAAGCCTCGCTAACGGTGCCTGACATGTCAAGCAGGATCGATTCGTCGTAGCCGTTCCGCTTGCTCTCCTGTGTGGCCAGAATAGAATTAAGGTAGTTGCCGGCGGCCTTGGCAAGTGGCGGCGTCGTGCTGTCATGTATGCGCCTCCATGAAGAAACGCACGCCTTGATGCCTTCTCCTTTGAAGTATTTGGCAAACGGGAAAGTGATTATGACAGTATGAGTTGGAGAGTCCCTTGTGACGTTGAGGTCTATGCCATGCATGCCTACAAATGTCAGCGGCCTGATGTAGCACGACTCTTTGGCCTTGTTCTTTTTCAATAATTCAACCGTGGCGTCTGCAAGTTCTTTTGCAGAATAATTCAGAGATAACGAGTAAACGCCGGCAGAGCGGTGGAGCCTTTCCATGTGGTCCTGCAGCCGGAAAATATACAGGTTGTTTTTGGCCGCATAGCCCCTGATGCCTTCAAAAACGGCGGTGCCGTAGTGCAGGGCATGCGTATAGATTGGAACCTTGGCCTCGTGCCATTTTACAAACTTGCCGTCAAACCAGACAAACTCGCCGCCTTGTACTTTCATGTACAAAGCCAAGTCCCCTGCTGGCTTATAAAAATCT
>JAJPDY010000078.1 GCA_023252395.1 Nitrososphaera sp.
TTCTTGGTAAACTCGGGCGTCTGCAGCACCTTGTTAAAGTCGGTGTTTGGTGATGTCCTGTTTTCCTCAAACCCAAAGTCAACATAAGGCGATGTTTTTACTAGAATTTCTCTGCAAGAGTCAAGCACAGCATCTTCCGTGTAGGTGTCGGTTATGCCGGAAAAATTGAGCAGTATCTTTGCGTTGCCCTTTGGGCCTTTGCTGAACTTTTTCAAGTTGTTAACGGTATAGTCAAGCCCCTTGTGCGGGTACCCTTGCGCGTTGACTATTGCTTCTCTTTCGTCGTCTATGACGATTCTGACCGTGCCTTCGCTCTTTGGCCGCTGGCGGTTGCCTGCGCGGGGCTCTTTTAGCACGCTGCCCGGGTTTAGAAAGCCAAAGATGTACGACGTGGGCTCTAGCACGTCACAGTTCTTGTCAAAGCCTGCGGCAATGCCGACGGGACCTTTCAATTCGTGATTGCCTATTCTGAGCGCCAGCTGGTCGCCGGGGTCAAAATATGACGCGTTCTGCCTGAATTTCTCTGTCATCTTGAGCAGGCGCTCTTTGGCTTTTTCATGCACTACTTCTGCCTGAGCAAGCTCGTCTGTTGCCTTGTACCGGGAATAAAGGTACCTTCTGTAGAGCCTGAAAAGAGAAGGATCGAGACTTGCCTTGAAAGTATCAAGCACCTTCTTGCTGGCCTGCCTCTCTCAATTTCAGAGCCTTCCTATATATGGCTAGTGCTGGCTGTCCTTGACAAACTGCCACAGCTGCGACCAGAGGCTGTCAAACTGGTGGCTGTCAGAAATTTCATACCTGACAGAGTTGCCGTACTCGTTTGTAACCTCAAGTACCGGCACGCCACTTTCCGAGTTTATCATTATGCTCTTCTTTGCAAGGTATATTGACAGACCTTCGCCCTTCTTGCCCTTTTGTATCTTGAGTTCTACCAAGCAAGTTATCTGGCTGCGCGCATCTATATCAACCTAGTATGCAATAACCGATTCTCTGTACAACAATGCTAGGCGGCTGCCGCTCTAGTGGCCTTGGCTGGAATTCCTGCCCGCTTGTAGTCATCTTCAAGCCTTATGATGTCGTTTTCGTCAAACTTGCCATACGAGATTTCAAGTATCACGCAGCCGCTGTCTAGCGCGCCGACGCGGTGCTTTGCCTGCTTTGGGATGGTGAGAGTCTCGCCTTCAGTCAGGATCATTGTCTTGCCATCCAGCTCAACCATTGCAGTCCCCTTTATGACTTTCCAGAATTCAGAGCGCTTGTTATGATATTGCAGGCTAAGGCGGGAATTCTGGTTAACGTAGATTAGTTTGACGGTGCAGGGCTTGTTTTCATGGAACTTTTCAAATTTGCCCCACGGCCTGTCTTCAGAATAAATGTTCATAGAAGAAAAGGGGTAAAAAGTGATTTAACAATTTCCATCTGTCCGGATCAAAATAAATACTGTTTGCGTAACAATCTACCTGTGTCCAAGTCGGGCGACTGCGTCAAGAACGAGCACGGGTCCTGCAAGGGATTTATCAAGGAGATGGTCGACTCGTCTGAGGTGACCAAGATGTGTGGCTGCCCCTGCCACGACAGCATGTACCAGCTTGTCCGAAACACGCTTGCAGTAGTGAACAGCCAGAGAAACAACCCATATCAATTCACTGCGGACAACGACATCTAGACTAATTTAGCGGGCTTTTTGCCATAGGCAAACTTCATGTAAAGCAAGATAATGTTGAATGCGCTGGCGGTTGCATTTGCCCCAATTATCACCAAGTCGCTCTTGAACACGCCATAGACCATCCAGAGCACGGTGCCTGTTGCGAAAAAACTCATCAGATAGCGCGAGACATCGTCCATGCTCTTGGTCCTGTAAGCCTTGACTATCTGTGGCAAAAAGCTAGAAGTGGTGAGCATTGCCGCAGCTGCGCCTATCATCGTTACCATCGTGTCCGGAGAAATGGCCTGCTTTAGCAGCGGCAGCAGAAAAAACATCCAGACTTGATTTCCTGCTGGAGCATATTAAAACTCTATCTTGCTAGCGATTATATAGTAACGCTGGCATAGCAGACGCATGGCCCAGCTAAAGGATCTGGTGGATGGAACGGTGGTTGGCTCTGGTTCTGACTATATTGTCATACAAAAGGGCAAAAGGCGGCTTTTGCTCGAGTTTTCATCTTTCAAGCTGCAAGAGCTGAAAAACGCGGGTACTCCGTACGGCTCTCAAATAGACTAGATTAACTTTTAGTGTCTATTGAGTCAAAAAATTTATCGTAAAAAGTTAAATGGAGTTAGCGAAATAGTCTCACCGTTTGACGCAAAAGGCTACTGTTGAAGTTACAGTCGCGCAGGACAAGCCCGCCAAGTCCAAAGGAAGGGTCAGGTACGACAAAAAGGCCGAATCAGAGTTCTTTGTGGACAACTCGGCGCTGGCAGGCTTTACCACGGAGCGCATCCTGTACATGGCAGTAAGGGAGCTCATAGAGAATTCGCTTGACTCCTGCGAAACTGCCCATATACTTCCAAGAATATCATTGTCGCTCAAGACGCTTGATTCTGGTAATGACCTGTGGATGATCACCTGCGAAGACAACGGCATTGGCGTGCCTCCTGACAAGGTGCCAGTGGCAGTCTGTTCTTTTCTGACATCCGGCAAGTACGTGGAAAAGCAGCAGCGCGGCCTCTTTGGAGTCGGCCTGAAAATGATAGCCGCATTTTCAACAAAGGATACCATTCATCCGCTCAAGGTCTGGTCAAAATCAAGTGAAGAAGAGTCAGAGCATTACTTTGAGCTCAGAACCGACATCAGCACCAACAAGCCAATTGTCCTTGCCAAGAAGGCGCTAAAGGAAGGCGAGGGCAAGGTGGCAGGCGAATCCGGCTTTAGGGTCGAAGCAGTGCTTCGCGCAAGGCTCTCGCAAATCACAAGAAACAACATCAAGAACAAGATTAACGAGTACATCAGCCAGACAAGCGTGGTCAACCCTTATGCCATAGTTGAATTTGAAACGGATGAGGGTAAGGTCACGTTTGACCGGAGGACAGAAGTGATGCCGCAGCCCGCCAAGGAGGTGCTGCCACACCCTGCAGACATGGATCTCCAGACCCTGAAAAAAGCGATAATGAACTTTATGAATCAAAAAACCACGCTTCAGGGAGTGCTGTCGACTTCGTTCCAGAAATTGTCTTCCGGAAAAGCCAAAGAGATCATTGATAACGCAAAGCTGGAGAACAAGCCTGCCGACAAGTACACAGAGCATGAACTTATCGAAGTGGTAAACATCTGCCGGCAGACGAGCTTCCAGCAGGCAAACACGGATCACCTCAGCCCAATTGGAGAGGAGATACTGACTGCCGGCATGACTTCTGAATACACTATTGTCACCAACAGAGAATATGTCCCTGCAGCAGAAGGTGCAAGCGCTCCAGAAGTCCAGCGGCCGCAAATTTCTGTCAAGGTGCTAAAGCCATCGCTCACCGCGTACGCTTCAAGAACATGCGTAGTCAACAACAGACCCACGATAGTTGAATGTGGCATAGCATACGGGGGCGACATACCCTCGTTCAAGCTCTACAGGTTTGCAAACAAGATCCCTCTGCTGTACGACGAAGGATCAGACGTTGCAAAGGAGGTTGTTTCTGAAGTTGAGATAAACAAGATGGGCATTTCAAAGAAGGAGGTAAAGGAGCAGTTTGCAAACCCGGACGCCAAGTCAGATAGGGCAGTTGAACTGCTGCCTCTGCACATCTTTTTCCACATCTGCTCTACAAAAATCCCGTACAAGACCGCAGGCAAGGAGAGCATTGCTTCAGAAGGCGACTTGAAAAAATACATGAAGGCTTGTTTGTCTGAATTGTACCGCAAAGTGAGCGCGCAGATCCGAAAAGAGCTGCGCATGAAAGAGGCCGCAAGCCGGCTGAACCTATACAAGCACTACATCCCGCTGATAGTAACCGCGATTTCTGAATCAATAACAGTCGACTCTGCCAAATTAGAGCAGGCGTTTGCCGAGCTCGCAGAAAAGCATGTCAAGGGCGAGACCACCGGCTTGGCTGTTTCAGAAAAAGAAGACGAGATAACAGGCGAGCGTCTGGAGGAAGAATCAGAAGAGGTAGTAGAGATAGATGGCGAAGTGATAAAACCCGACAGGGAGCAGATAGCCATCAACGCTGCAAGAAAGAAGGGCAAGATGTCAAAGCCAAAGGGCAAAAAGAAGGAAATCCCTGAAACCCTGCAGAAAAAAAATGATCCAGAAAACCAGACAACGCTGGATACAGTGATTGACAAGCCAAAAGGGAGGAAAAAGTAGGACATGCCAACAACAGACAAGCGCCACCAAGACGTAATGAAAAAGATCAAGCTGATAATGAAAGATGTCAGCTCTGACCTCATGGTGTCAAAGACAATGCCCGTGCTAAACGTCCCAAAGGTGGGCTACGACAACACTGTCTGGAGCGAAGAAAAGAGGATGCTCACTATTGGCGACAAGACAGTAGGCATATCACCTGACAGCACCAAGAAAATCCCCACCTTTGCACAATATCTCGTTATGGCTAACGCCGTCCGCAAGCTGCTTGACGAAGAGATGGAAAGCACGATAAGGGGCATGTATTACGCTACTCTCAGCACAGTAGGCGACGAAAAGAACAAACAAAAGTTCTGGACAGGCCAGGAAAATTCTGACGATGCAATCAAGGCCATCGAGCTTTTGACGGGCGTGCCAAGGGAAGAATTCTCTGTCACTTCAAAGCCAAAGGGCATGATCTCCGGGCCAATCACACTTAGAGTTGGCGGAGATATCATCGATTGCAACCTAGGCAGCAGGGCGACTTCGCAGCTGATACCAACTAACATCCGCGACGTCGAGATAGTCAAAGTAAAGGCGGACTTTGTGATGGTGGTAGAGAAAGACACGGTGCTCAACAACATCCGCAAGTCTGGATTCATACAAAAGTACAACGCAATACTTCTGACAGGATCGGGCGAGCCAGACAGGGCTACTAGGATGATGGTCAAGACGCTCAACGAAGAATGGAAAAAGCCAGTGGTTGTCTTTGCAGACGCAGACCCATGGGGCCTTGGCATTGCGTTACGCTACAAGATCGGAAGTGAGTCATTGAGCTACGACAGCGACAGGCTCGTCACCCCTGACGCCAAGGTGCTAGGTATGATGTTCTCCGACATTGACAGGTACCAGATACCCGAGGTTGCAAGGCTTGCGGCATCAGACGAAGACATCAACAGGGCAAACGACATGAAGAAAAAGCCATGGTTCCAAGACAAGAAATGGCAAAAAGAGCTTGACATCTTCTTGAAGAGCAAGGAAAAGTGCGAGCTGGACGCGTTCTTCAAACACGGCTTCAAGTACCTTGCTGAGGTGTACCTGCCAGAGAAGCTGCGCGAAGCAGGAGTCATCTAGCACAACTTTTCGGTTTTATGATATTATCCTAAATAGGGAATTTTTACAAAGGTTTATAATCGCCCGCCGACCCGGTTTCTGCTAGCTATTCTCATGGAGCATATTCATTCGCTCTGCCTTGTGGAAGAAAATGAGAGCAAGGGATACCCAGAACTGTATGATAAAATCAGCCTGTATGCTTCCAAAAATTATGCAGTCATTTACGCCGTAGAAGCTGACTCTAACCAAGCGGTTCGGCGCATGAGCCAGCATGGGGTGGAAGTTGAAACGCTCGTCGAGTCAGGCGCGCTCACCATAGTAAATAGAAATGCGATGTATTCTCTAGATGAAACTGATCTTGAAGGGCATGCGCTGCTGGACGCCTGGCATTTGTTGATGCTAAAGGTAAAAAGAAGATCAAACTTTGGCGGGATCCTTGCAATTGGGAGCGCTGAATCTTTCTTTGAGCAATCTGTAGAGCATGTCCGGCTTGTCAAATATGAGGAGATAATAGGCAAGAAATTCCATATCCCACTTGAGGCCGTCTGCTGCTACAGCACAAACGCGATTGCTAAATTGTCCCTTGGGGAACTGGTCACTATTCTAAATGCACATCATTCTACAATCCATAGTGACTGTCACTACCGAGAATGGGAGCCTCACAGGTTCATAGAGCTCGCACATAAAGGAATAGACCGTGCGCTTGGAAGTGACCTGTCAAGGCTTATTTTCAAGACAATGAAGCTATGCTACAAGGTAGACGAC
>JAJPDY010000079.1 GCA_023252395.1 Nitrososphaera sp.
GGGTACACTTGCGCTGACGCAGTGTTTGCCATTGCAATGGCGATGACAGCAGCAAGCGCGGCTGCTGGAACGATCAGGAACTTTGTGTTCATGCAGCAGAGCCGTCAACTGTGCTTTTAGGCAATATCTCACAATTGACTAGGCGATTCGTCTGCATCTTGACACTTTTATTATGGTGACGGGAAGCATGTATCGTTGAGCAAGCCCGACGTCTGGGTCAAGGACTTTGTCGGCGTAGGCTACCGCTACCATGACGTTTACATGAATGTCTTTCCGCTTTTCCAGAACAAGATGGCCGCCTTCAAGCTGTGGAAAAAGACGATAGAATGGTGGCCCGACGACAAGATAAAGCTGAGATTCGTTGAGCAGGGCGACAGCTACTGGTTCATACTTTACGGAGGCTCAGATTTTAAAAAGGACAACACGGGCTTTGTGAAAAAAGTGCAGATCTCTGAAAACTACGAGAGGTTCAAGGCAGGCTATGAGAAGAAGGCGACCTTGCGCTTTGGCATATACAAGGAAAATACAAAGGGCGACAAAAAGTACGATCTTGAAATTTTAAAAAAATCAAAATCAGTGTATGACATTGCATTTTTACAGTACTCTGATCTTGCACCTGACAGCATAGAGTGGCAGGTCATACAGGAAAACAAGCAATGATAAAAAAATTCAGCTGCATTCAGGACTGCTCTGACTGCTGCATCTACAGGCAGTACTACCCATCAACTGAATATGGCAAGATAGGAGTCCTATTATTGCCAGAAGAAAAGATGGCTATTGAAAAACTTGCCAAGAAAATTAAAGTCAGAGTCAGGATACTGCCAAGGCTTGCAGTTGGAAAAGAGTCGCCTGAAAAAATAATCGCATACCAGATGATGGGCAAGAACGATGACGGTGACCTCTGCCCCTTCCTTGACATTGAAAGTGCTGAGAGGTCGCCTCATGGCGGCTTCAAGTGCAGGATTTATTCCAGCCGCCCGCTTGCATGCAAGGCATACCCTGTAATCGATTCTGGCATGATAGCAGCGCTTGACGAGCACTGCCAGTTTTGCCGCAAGCATTCCACAGAGTCGGCAAGCGTTGACGGGCTGCAAACAGAAATTGAAGCACTTGCCAAGATCAAAGCAAGCGTAACTGCAAACAAAAGTCTTCGGGTATGGCGCTACGCTACTGCCACGGGTAAAGCAGAAGACAGGCACAAACTTCTTCCCGAAGGATGGGTCATTGAATGCTAAAGCCGTATTTACGATAGAGAATATGTTCTCCTTTTTTCACAAGCATTATCCTGTTCTGCGGTATGACTTGGAAATTTTCTGACAGCTCGACAAACTCTAAAAGTGGCACTTCTACTATGCTATTGAAGTCGCGATAGCTGACAGAATAGAGCGTGGCATCATCAGCGTACAGCGCCTTGCTAAAAATTTCATCAAGCCGGCCTTTCCGTACCACGACAGTATTGCGTGCACTGATTATATATCATGTTGAGCCACTGAAATCATGCCAAGGAAATCATCTTCTTCTGGCAAAAAAAGAAAGAGCAGGAGTACTAGCACTCGCGGAAGAAGCAGCGCTGGCCTGTCAACCAGAACAAGAAAATCTATCGACACTCTTCCGTCACATGCCCAACATATTTACAAAAAAGCTCACAAAAATGCGCTCAAGCAATATAGTAGCCCATCCAAGCGGCGTGGAGGAAAGCGCCAGAGCAAGGAGCAGGTCGCGCACAAAGTCGCGTGGTCTGCGGTAAAGAGAGAATACAAAAAAGAAGGTGACAGGTGGGTAGAGAAATAAATCAGGCCGAGCCGGGCCTGTAGTTCATTAGCCCGCCTGCCTCGACAATTTTTGCTATCAATTCTGGAAACGGCTTCATTGAGTAATCCTCATTTTTTGTAAGGTTGGTTATCCTATTTTGTGCAAGGTCGATCTCTAGCTCGTCCCTGTCAGATATTTTCTTGACAGTGGATTCGTCTATCTCTATCGGGAGCAAGTAGCCGCCGTCTACTGCATTTCTGTAGAATATCCTTGCAAAGGATGGTGACAGTATTGCCCTGATGCCCGTCTGCGACAGCGCTATTGGCGCGTGCTCCCTGCTGGAACCGCATCCAAAGTTGTTGCCTGCCACGAGAAAGTCGCCCTGCGACACTTTTTCCGGGAATTTCGGGTCGACGCCTTCCATCGCGTGCTTGGCCAGCTCTTTATGATCGTGAATCTTTAGGTAAGGGCCGGGAATGATGACGTCTGTGTCAATGTTGTCCCTGTCGTACTTGTGAACCTTGCCTTTCAATGTCTTGTTCATTGTTTCACGTCCCTTGGATCAGTTATCTTGCCAGTGATTGCCGACGCGGCCACAACTATTGGTGAGGCAAGATATGTCTGCGACTCTACATGCCCCATTCTGCCGGGGAAATTCCTGTTTGTAGTGCTGATGCATATTTCGCCCTTGCCAAGCACTCCCATGTGGGCTCCGCAGCACGCGCCGCAGGTTGGTGGTCCGACGACTGCGCCGGCTTCCATAAAGATGCCGATAAGCCCTTCCTTTAGCGCCTTCACATAGATTGATTGCGCGGCTGGCAGCACTTCAGTCCTTATCTTGACCTTCTTGCCCTTCAGCACTTTAGCCGCTTCGCGGAGGTCATCCAGCTTTGCGCCGGTGCAAGAGCCAATGTACGCCTTGTCAAGCTCTGTCCCCTGCAGTTCCCTTGCCACAGAGATGTTGCCGGGCGAAAACGGCTTGGCAATTGTCGGCTCCATCTTGTCCATTTCGTAAGTGAAAACTTCAGAGTATTCGGCGTCAGAATCTCCATGCGACGGCGAATACTGGGCATCTGTCCTTTCGCGAAGGTATGCGTACGTAGTTTCGTCAGGCTCGATTATGCCGTTCTTGGCTCCTGCCTCGGTGGTCATGTTTGTAAGTGTAAGGCGTTCTTCCATTGTCAGGTTCTTGACGACGTCGCCGGCAAACTGCATCGCCTTGTAGTTTGCGCCGTCGGTGCCAATGTCACCAATGATCCTGAGTATGATGTCCTTTGCCATGATGTAGTCGGGCTTTTTGCCTTCTATCTTGAAGAGCATGGTTTCAGGCACCCTGAACCAGATCTGGCCGTTCATGAGAACGTACGCAACGTCGGTGTGCCCGAGGCCGGCGGCAAATGCGCCCATTGCGCCTGTCGTGTTTGTGTGCGAATCTCCTCCGACATAGACTTCGCCGGGAAGCACCATCGCTTCTTCATGCGATAGAGTGTGGCAGATCCCGTACTGCCCAAGGCCGTACTTGAAGTGCTTGTTGATGCCATACTTTTTTGTAAAGTTTGAAAGCGTGATGATGTTCTCCGCTGAAACTCGATCAGCTGCAGGCACAAAGTGGTCTTCTGTAACCCACACCTTGTCAGGGTTCCAGATGCGCTCTAGCTTCTTGCCCTTCTTTTCCCACTCGCTGAATACCTTGATAACTCCGGGGCCAGACACATCATGCATCATTACCTTGTCTACCTTGGCAAACACAACGTCGCCGGGCGACAGCTTTTGCTTGCCAGATGCCCGGGCAAGTATCTTTTCAGTAATAGTCATCCCAGTCAAAACAGTTCACGTATGCGAGATTTTGCTCCCATGACGGATTAAAACCTTTGGACATAGGGGAAAGCACAAAAGAGAGCCCGCACAACTGTGGTTTTGATTGGCTGTCGAGATTCTGCCGGTGCACGTCAAGCCCAGAAAGAACAGGTTTGACCTGTTTGCAAGCCTGCAGGGCTTTGAATACAGAAATAATGACATCGTAGTAATCTCGAGCAAGTTTGTGTCCATGAGCGAAGGATCAATAGTCAGCCTTCGCGGGGTGAAGGTGAGCAAAAAAGCCAGAGCACTTGCGGCAAAATGCCATATGGACGCCAAGATGGCCGAGCTAGTATTGAGGGAATCCGACTACATCGTAAAGGGCGTGCCAGGGTTTCTTCTCGCGATAAGGGACGGCATGATTGCGCCCAACGCCGGCATCGACAAGTCAAACGTGCCAAAAGGCTATGCCATCCTGTACCCGCGCGATCCTTTTGAGACCGCAGAGAAATTGAGGCAGAAATTTCTGGTAGAGCAAGGAATCAGAACAGGCATAGTCATTGCCGACAGCAGGCTTATGCCCACGCGGATTGGCACCACGGGCGTGGCAATTGCGTGCGCTGGCTTTCAGCCTGTCGATGACCTTCGGGGCAGGCGCGACCTCTTTGGCAATGTCCTAAGGGTCACGTTCAAGGCAGTCGCTGATGGGCTGGCCACGATGGGGGTGGCGGTGATGGGCGAGAGCGACGAATCTACGCCAGCCGCCGTAATAAGAGGAGCCAAGGTCGAGTGGTCCGATAAAAAGTTCTCATGGCGCGACATGGCTGTCGAGCCGGGGCAGGACATTTACCTGAGAAGCCTAGTCAAAAATACCTGAGGGAAGTGTAGCTAACACGTCTGCACATAGTTTTAATATTGCATCATACTGAACAATCTTACACTTCAAAGATGCCAGAATTCCTTACCAGCTATCCGAAGACAATGAACATTGTCAAGGGATTGCAGGATTTAATCCGCAGAGAAGAAGTCGAGCTCGATCACCTCTGCCTCATGGTCAAGATAAAAAAAGACGAGGTTATCAACGCGCTCATCTCCGAGGGCTTTACGAGTGTAAAGCTGGAGAACAAGAAATCAACCCAGATCGGGCACGGCTTTGCAAAAAAGCTGGCCAAGCCATGGGAGATGCACGTGAGGCTGCTAGAGATGCAGCAGGGGTTGATTGCAATCCATGCAGAAGTCGAGATCTCGCGCAAATATATCCAGCACATACGCTCTGTAAGGTCGCCTGTCATTTACGAGATTGAATCGATCCTCAACAAGCACAAGATAGAGTACCAAATCTGGAACGCAAAGCTGCGCCAGTACATCTCTAGCGTGATAGACAACCACCAGATAATCCTCAACGCGCCGAGGCTGCCGCCGATCCCGTGGAAGCACATGGCCGGCTCTACAGTAACGCTTTCCCTGATCTATCTGATGAAGTTTGTCGGCGTCCTCTAGCAATAGACTTTAATTTCTTCTTCAAGCTATCTCTCGCTAGCGTGTCAGGAGCAACCTTTTACCACTATGGCATATCGCCCTGGGAGCTTGAGGTCATTTACGACACGCTAAAGCGCTCCTACGAGGTGGAAGAGAAGCAGGTGCAGCCTGACGACCCGCAGTACGTGAGCATGATCGAGATCGGGTTCCCGGTGCCGTACGACGAGTCGTTCTTTCAAGAGTTCACGATGGAAAGCTGGTTCAAGATAAAGGGCGTGGTAAAGGACATCAAGCGCAGGCGGGGCAGAAAAGGCATCAAGACCTTTCTCAGGTTTTCAGGGATAGGCAAGGACGACATCGAAGTAGTGTTCCCGCTGACTAGCAAGGGCGACAGGCAGTTTGAGATGGGCATCGAAAAGATAGAGTACCTGGTCGACATCGTGCCCCTCCAGCTAAAGTCCATCCCGGCAAAGACTGAAGAAGTGTGGTACGCCTTTGACGAAGCAAGCTCAAAGTGGAGCCCGTCTGTGGCCAAGAGTAACGACATCAACTACATCTTTAAAAACGGCGAATGGAAGACAAAGTGATCACTTCATCTGGTTTATTGCCGGCGAGTCGTGCACCGCCTTGCTAAGCTCCTTGTACTTTTTGTCTACAAACTGCAATGATTCTGCTAGCTTTTTCGACTTGCCGTACTTGAAGCGCACCAGCTCGCGGTGGCGCCAAAAGTGCTTGCCTTCCGCTACTGACAGGGTGGTAAAGTAGTCCGGCCCCTTCAGGCCGTCTGGCAGCTTGACGCTATAGGGCAGCAGGTACTCGATGCTGAACCACTCGTCGCCGTCAGGGTAGTCGTTGCCAGTCGATATGTCAAAGTAGAGGTGCAGGACGTCTTCAATGGTCAGGCCGTCGTCAGAGATGAACGGGTGCTTGACGCTTGACTTGTGGTAGTCCATCTTTAGCAGCTGGGGCTCAAAGTAAGCCTTGATTATCGCCCGGCGAAAGACCTCATTTGCCTCCTTAAGGTTCAAAGATATCGTATAGCG
>JAJPDY010000080.1 GCA_023252395.1 Nitrososphaera sp.
GTAGACGAGGCGGTGATTGGCGTGCTGCGGGCAAAAAAGATAGGCAAACTTTACAGATTTCAGGAAGATGCGATCAAAAAGATACTGCAGGGCAACAACGTGGTCATTACCGCGCCTACCGCGTCCGGCAAGACGGAGGCATTCTGCATCCCGATACTCCAGAAAATTTCAGAGGAAGTTTCGCGCTTTGGATCGCTTCGCGCAGGCGAAGGGGGCAGGGTATCCGCGATTTTCGTCTACCCTACGAAAGCGCTATCACGCGATCAGCTGCCAAAGATAAAGGAATTGGCCGAGCCTCTTGGCACAAGAGTGGCTCTCCTTGACGGCGACACGCCTGAAAAAGAGCGCACAGTTATAATGTCGTCGCCACCTGATGTCATTGTCACCAACTTTGACGTATTGCATTACCACATGATGCATAGAACGAAATTCTCGCGCATCATTAAAGACGCCCGGTTTCTGGTGGTTGACGAAGCGCACGTCTACACTGGAGTCTTTGGCGCCAATGTTCATCATATCATTGCGAGGCTTGAGCGGATTGCAGGCAAAAAGCTTCAGATAGTCGCCGCGTCTGCCACCCTGCCAAACGCTGCAGAATTCTGCCAGACGCTCTTTGGAAGGCAGATGCAGGTTGTGCAGGGCAAGGGCAGGCGGGGCAGGATAAACCTTGCAATACTATTCCCCTCGCTGAGATCATATCGGTCGCTGACGCTTGACCTTCTCAGACAGACAACAAAGAGAAAGCACAGGACAATAGCGTTTGCAAGCTCGCACCTAGGATCAGAACTGATGGCTTTTTACGCGGCGAGGCAGGGAGTAAGCATAAGGGTTCACCGCGCCGGCCTGTCGCCGGCTGCAAGAAAAGAAGTGGAGCAGCAGTTCAAGACAGGCCAGCTGTCGGCAATTTCCGCGACCCCGACGCTCGAGCTTGGTATAGACATCGGAGATGTCGACGCGGTGATCTCAAACATTGTGCCTGTCAACCGGCTCACGCAGAGGGTTGGGCGCGCCGCGCGCCGCGGCCAGCAGGGGTATGCGTTCCTTGCACTTGGCAACGACCCGATTAGCCAGTACTACAAGCAGCACCCTGACGACTACCTTGCAGACCACGAGTACGCCTACACCGATCCTGCGAACCCATTCGTCCAAGAGTACCAGGTGCTTGCGATGGCATGCGACAGACCATTGTCTATGGCAGAGAGCAAGCCAGTCTGGGAAACTGTGCAAAAGCTGGTTTCAAAAGGTCTTCTCAAGATAGTCAGGGAGAGGTTTGTGCCAGACCTGAAAGAAGTGATGAAGGTGCTTGGCAGCTACAGCATCCGGGGCATTGGAAGCAGAGTCGACATCAAGTTCAACAGCAAAATAGTTGGCGACAGGTCGCTGCCGCAGGCACTTGAAGAGCTGCATCCGAGCGCGATATACTTCCTTGCAGGCCGCCGGTATAGGGTGCAGGAATTCCATTTTGAGAAAAACAGCCAGCCGTACGCCGTGCTTGCACCAATCCCATCCGACTATCCATATTACACAAAGGCGCTCACCGACGAGTGGCCGTCGATACTGGAAACGTACGAGCGAAAGACGGTCTTTGGGATAGAGGTCGCGTACTGCGCGCTCAAGATCCAAAAGAAGGTGCTCGGCTACGCCAACATCGAGATCGGGCAGGAAGTCTCGCAGGGCAAGAAGGTGATGCTGGACAAGCCGCTTGAATACGAGTTTGTGACAAAGGGCTTTGTGTTCCGGGCTCCCCGGCCATCCGACATCTTGCAAAAGGTAGACGACGAACAGTACGTAGAGATGAGCGGCTTCCACGCGTCAGAGCACGTCATAATCGAGGGAAGCGCCATGATAACCGGCGGCGCGTCACAGGACTTGGGCGGCATTTCGCTTGGCTCCTCCGGCCTGATATTTGTCTACGACGGAAGCATAGGAGGCAACGGCGCAAGCAAGGCCCTGTACGACAGGCTTGACAAGGCGTTTGGCAGGGCTCTTCGGATACTATCAGAGTGCCCGTGCAAGAGCGAAAGCGGCTGCCCAAGATGCACATATTCCTATAGATGCGGCAACAACAACGAGTATCTGCACAAGCACGCAGCGATTGAGGTCATGAATAGGGCAGTTGAGGGCGAGCGCACGGAAATAGGCGAAAACATTGCCGGCGACAGGGCTCTGGTGTAACCGGGATAAGGTTTAAGAGTAGTTCTAGACGGTTTTTGTAATAATAAAATTGGAAGAAGCCGTCACTGCTGCGCGGGCCAAGTGGCAGTCACTTGAGCACAAGGGCGTCGCATTCCCGCCCGAGTACCAGCCAAGGGGGATAATAGTTACAATCAAGGGCGAAAAGCTGGCGCTCAACCGCGATCAGGAGGAGCTTATTTACGCGTGGGCAAAGAAAAAGGACACGCATTACGTGCAGGACCCTGTCTTTCAGGCAAACTTCATGGGCGACTTGAAACAGTTGCTCCCTGAAAAATACAAAAACATCACGATAAACGACATTGACTTTTCAACCGCTTACAGGCTAGCCGACGAAGAAAAGAAGATGAAAGAGCAGGACAAAGAGCGCTACAAGAACCTGCCAAAGGAGGAAAAGAAAAAGCTCTCGCAGGCGAAAAAGGCAGAGCGCGAGCGCCTAAAGGCGACGTACGGCAAGGCAGTAGTCGACGGAGTCGAAGTCGACATCGCAAACTGGCTGGTCGAGCCGCCCGGGCTTTTCATGGGCCGCGGCCAGCACCCGATGCGCGGAAGATGGAAGCCGCGGGTAAGGCCGGAAGATGTTACGCTTAACTTGGGCGAAAATGCGCCGGTGCCTGAAGGCAGCTGGAAGGCAGTCGTCCACGATCATTCTTCAACTTGGCTTGCGACTTGGATGGAAAAGCTGACTGACAAGCGCAAGTACGTCTGGCTGCACGACTCGGCAGCTCTCCGGCAGGAAAATGACAAGGCAAAGTACGACAAGGCGCAAAAGCTGGCCCAGCAGCTAGACAAGGTGCAAAAAGAAGTAATCCGAAAAATGATGAAGGGCTCGGACAAGACCGCTACAGTAGCGTACCTCATTTTCAAGCTTGCCATGAGGGTTGGCGACGAAAAGGACCCTGACGAGGCCGACACCGTCGGCGCAAGCACGCTTAGAGTCGAGCACATAAAGTTCCCGCAGGCAAACGGCAAGCAGATGGTCGAGTTCAATTTCCTCGGCAAGGACAGCGTGCCTTGGCAAAAGACGCTTGAAGTCAATTCAGAGGACACGAAGGCGCTCTATGAAAACCTGAAAAAATTCATGCAGGGCAAAAAGCCAACTGACTCTATATTTGACGGCATCAACTCACGTAAAGTAAACGCGTTCTTGCAGACGATAATGCCGGGGCTCACTGCAAAGGTGTTCAGGACATGCATCGCCACAAAGGTCGTGCAGGAAGCGCTTTCTAACCCACCAGTCAAGGTGGACAAGAGCTCATCAGAAGCGCAAAAAGTCTACATCGCAAGAATGGCAAACCTAAAGGCGGCGATAACCTGCAACCACAAAAAGGGCGTGGATCCAAAGAACCCTGCAGCCAAAAAGGCGATTGAAAAATTCGAAGAGTCGATTGCCAGCAAGAAGCAGGCCATCAGCGACGTCAAGCAGCAAATAGCAGCAAGGAACTGGAAGACCGAGCTTCAGGAGCAGAGGCTCAAGGAGCGGCTTGAAAAGATGGAGGTGCAGATGAAATTGCAGCAAGAAACGCGCGACTACAACATCGGCACATCACTGCGAAACTATATCGATCCTCGCGTCATGAAGGCGTGGCTCAACTACGTCGACCTTGACTGGACAAAGATATACACCGCAACACTCCAGCGCAAGTTCAAGTGGGTCGAAGGCTACAAGGACAAAAATTTCAGGACCTTCTACCCGGAAACAAAAGGCTGGCAATAGAACCACTGTCAGAAGACTTATATCGTTTCTGCCTTTCCTTTAAACAGGCAAGCCATTCTGATGATATCCCGATATCATAGGGTATTTAGCGCTAATTTTTTCATTTCTGGGATACTGTTGCTTACTATTGCCTCTGGGTTGACTCCGATATTTGCCCAGCAGAGCTATACTTCTGAATCGCTTTTTATCGCGCTTTTGTCAGATGGCAACGCGCTGGTAGAGTACGATGTCGGCATTGCAGACCCGCTTGACAAGGAAATAAGGATCCCGCTTTTTGGCGAGCAAGATATCCGCAACCTTATCGTGGTGGACTATGACGACAACGTAGTAAAATTCACCATAGGCGACAGGCCAAACGAAATAATCCTAAACACGCCGGGAGTTTCAAATATCAGGATTAGTTACACGACGCAGGACTTTCTCGTAAAGGACAGGAGGGACTGGATATTTTCACTCAACTCGACAGCCAGCCTTACGGTAAAGCTCCCGCCTGACAGCATACTTACAGACCCGGGAGAAAACTCGCCGTCGATAAAATTTATTGGCGGCCAGTCTCTATTGACCTTTGACAAGCCGGGGAACATCCGGTTTGTCTACGTGGTAGGGACGCTTGGGACGGAAGAGCAGGCAAACATCGGAATCAGGGCGGCGCAGACTACTATCACAGAAGTCGCCAACAATAATCCGGGCATAGTGCTTACAAGCGCCAAGGACCTTCTCAAGAAGGCTACCGAAGCCAGAGATGGAGGTAGGTTTGCCGACGCCGAAACTCTGGCTGACCAGGCAAATGACGCCGCCCTTGCCACTAGCAGGGATTTTGCGACAGCGCAAAAAGCAATCAGTGACGCCCAGAACCAGATCGACAAGGCCGCAGGCGAAGGCCGGGACACCGTGACAGCAAGGCAGCAGCTGCAGCAGGCAAATGCCCAGTTTGCAGGCGGCAGCTACTCTGACGCAAGAAATTCTGCAAATAGCGCCATCGCTTCCATTGGGACAAAGCAGCCAGAGCCGGCCCTGCCGATATCTGTGATAATAGCTGCCGTAGTCGCTGCCGCCGGGGGAGTAGGCGCGCTTGTCTTTCTTAAAATGAGAAAGCCCGGGCAGGCGACATTGCAGCCGCTGCAAAAGCTGGAAGAGCCAAGGGACTCAGCAAGCAGCAAGGCGGCGCCGGTGCTGCGGCCTCCGCCAGAGGTCAAGGAAGAAGAGGAAGAAATCGACGAGCTTGACAACGATTCGGCAGAGCCCGTGCTGGAAAGCACTTCCTATCAGATACCGGATTCGCAGATCGACAAGTCCATCCTTTCGCGAATAGTGGGCAGGATAATAGAGGATAGGCCGCACCTGCGCCCGGAGGACCAGCAGGTGCTCAAGTTCCTTGTAGAAAAGGAAGGGGCTGCCTTTGAGAGCGAGATCCGAAGCAAGTTCCAGCTCCCCAAGACCACGATATGGAGGCTCGTCAAGAGGCTCGAGCGTGAAGAGCTTGTCGAAATCCGCAAGGCAGGCGGCCAGAACCTCATCAAGCTCAAGTTCGAGGACAAGCAGGCGTAGCCACGCTTAAATAAAGCAAAATCGATGATTACGTATGAGCAGCTACCTCCCAGACGATATCACGGCACTGCTTTCTACACCAATAGAGAATTTCATAAACACAAACGTAGTCATCATGGAAACCGACAAGTACACAGACGAAGCGCTGGCGCTGATTAAAGAGCGCGGCGTCAGGAGCGTCCTTGCTTCGCACCTAGGAGAGGTGGTTGGAATCGTGAGCAAGACAGACATACTCTTCAAGGTGATGTCGCAGGGAAGGAACCCCGGCAAGGTCCGGCTCAGGGAGATAATGACAAGCCCGGTGCTTGCTGTTGGCCCGCACAACACCATTCAAGAAACGCTGTCAATCATGGACAAGCACGTGATTCGGCAGGTGATTGTAAGCTCGCACTCGGCAGTTCTTGGGATGGTTTCACGCGACGACATTTTTGAAAAGATCCACATGACTACCCTGTCGACCGCGCACACTGCCATCAAGGGCACGCCGGTATGCATAATCAACCCAAAGGCCATAGTCTACATGAAGGACACGAGCACTGCCAAGCTGGTCTGCCCGTACTGCGAGTCGCCCTTTGACACAAAGGA
>JAJPDY010000081.1 GCA_023252395.1 Nitrososphaera sp.
GATCGTGCCAAGGCAGTAGAGGCCAGTTATGCCATTTTTTGCGTACAGGGCTGCGCATCCGGCAGGCGTGTTTTCCTTGTATGACAAAAGCAGGGTCATTTTGCCTGTGCTGGCATTCATTATCCTCTCAACTTCGGGCTTCCATTCCGGGACCGAAAACGCCCTGCAGAAAACGTCTATCCAGACAGGCAGCAACTTTTTGTCAACAACCACAGTCTTGCCACCGCCTGCCATAGTGGCAGGGCTTGACCTTATCAACACGTACATCGTGTCTATCTGGGTGAATCCTTCTTTCTCAAGCAGCCCTTCTCTGTCATACAGGTAGCAGTCCATGCCTTTCTGCCAGAATATCTTTGCAACCTGTCCAGCTGCTCTAACAGGATCAGGGCAGCCTGAGACTCTTGACCTGTTGAAGAAATAGTCGCCTTCGAGTTTGCTGTTGACCAGCGCGTCGGCACAGCCTGCCCGAGCACGTTCCGCCCACATTGAGCAGAACGACCATTCGTTATCTTCCATCCTGTCAATACTGAAGTCCGAAGATGTTCACCATCGCATTTGACAGCTGGCGCGATTTCGCCGCTTCAACCATTACTTCTAGCGCACCCGGAGTATCAAAGTCGTCTTCGATTCGCTCAAAAAACCTATTTTCAAGTTTTGACTTATCTATCTGTCCTGCTGCTATCAAGTAGTTGATCTGCTCGTACTTTTCAATGCCCTTTTCTGCAAAGTCAAATGCGTCTCTATAGTGCTTTGAATATAGGTACAGCCGGATCGCGTTTGCGCTGTGCCGCTTTAGCAGGTCGCGTATTTTGATAGTGTTGCCATGCGACTTGCTCATCTTGCTGCCTTTTGTCTGCACCAACCCGATGTGTGTCCAGAACCTCACCGGCCTCTCAAGCGACGTCAGCGCCTTTAGCTGAGCGAGGTGAGATTCGTGGTGTGGGTATACAAGCTCGCTTGCCCCACCGTGGATGTCATATGCTCCGCCAAAGTTTGCCATCGCCACGGACGAGTCCTGCATGTGCCACCATGGTATGCCATTGCCAAGTGACTTGTTGTAAAACGTGACGTCAAAACTTTCACTTGCGTTCCAGAGCAGTATGTCCGATGGCGACTTTTTTGCCGGCGAAATGTCAAGCCTGCAGTCGTCCAAGTCCTGCCTTGTCATCTTGGCCAGCCTGCCAAGCGATTCACTGCTCGCAGTGTCAAGGTAGACATTTCCTCCTGCCGAGTACGCCTGGCCGTCATTTACAAGCTGCAAAATCAATTCCTGCGCGACTTGCACATTATCTGAGACGCGTGCAAAAGTAAAGCCGGTTATGCCAAGTGACGATAGGTCGTAGAGCAGCTCGTTTATGAATTTCGTTGCCAGCTCGCGCGGATTTGAGCCTGTCGACCTTGCCTTGCCAAATATCTTGTGGTCAACATCTGTAATGTTGACTATTACTTGCACATGAGCGCCTTTGTGCCTGAAATACCTTGCAACTATGTCGTAAAACAAGAGCATCCGCGCGTGGCCTACATGTGAATAATCGTATACAGTTGGGCCGCACAAGAGCATGCTGACAGAATTGTTGTTTATCGCAAATTCTTCCTTTCTGCCAGCCATCGTGTCATAAAGCCTCACGCCGCAAATTGCGGCAAATCTGGAATTAAAAGCCTTGTTTTCAGCTTGCCATCGACTTGTATACTTCAGCCAGCGCCCGGTGATGTTCTATGGCGGCAATATTGCCAGTCGCCTTTGCTTGATCTATCATGTCAAGCTCGTACGCGAGCCTCTCAAGGACGAGCCTTTGATAATTGTCCGCAATAGCCTTCAGGGTGTTCTCTGCCCTTTCCTTCATTTCCCTGTCTGCGCTATCGATCTGGCTTCCGATGTCGCGCATGAACTTTTCATAACTGGCTGGGCTGATCAGTGAGATCCCTAAAAGGGAGCTAACAGTCTGCTATATAACACGAATGAAAAAATCCTCTATTTCTCAAATTGCTTCTGCAAGCTCTGGTTTCTCTTGGCTTATTATTTTTGACAGGCCGCGCATGTAGTTTCTGGCAAAGGTGGTGACAGGCTGGGAGGAGTACCAGATGCACCCAAGAACCTTGCAGTCGTGGCACGTCCTCGCAATGTCCCACTGGGGGGCGCTCCATATCTCGTCCACGCTCTTTTCAAGCAAATTGTACGTGTTTTCCGGGCTGTTGAACTTCCAGCAGGGCACCATCACCGTGCCGTTGCCGTTGACAAATATGCTCTTCCACACGCCGCACTCGTCAAACACCGTCCTGCCGTGCTCTATCACCTGCTCGAAATATTCCTGCGGTATCATGAGTGGAAGCGCGCCCGGCTTTTTCATGTAGTCAAGAACGCTCCTGCTCACCTCTTTCATTGTCTTCGCATCTGGCAAAAGAGAGTAGTCGACGTCGGATCTATCCTCTACAAACGTGAGCGACACTGCGCCTGCTCCAAGCTCCCGCGCCCTGTCAAAATACGTCTGGTCGATGAACTCTTGCGTGTTGTATTTCGTTATCACGCTGTTGAGGTAGTGCGGAACCTTGTGGTCTGTCAGCAGCTGCAGGTTGTCCATCACCCTGCTGTATGTCTGGGGATTCACGCCTCGCACCTTGCAGTATGGCTCTTCAAACACAGAGTCGATGCTGCAGGTCACGAACTGGATATTCCTCTTTAGCTCGTCAAGGTCTATCGTGTGCAAAAGCGAGCAGTTGGTGATGAGCGTCACCGGCATCTTTAGCTCATGCAGATACTTTACAAGCTCCATAAAGTCCGGCCGGCTTGTGGGCTCGCCTCCCTCCACGATGCACCAGACGCAGTACTTTGCTACCTTGTCAAATATCGACTTCCACTGCTCCGTCGTCAGGTCGTGGGCCTTTGCAAACTTTATCTGACCTTCCTTGTCAGGGTCACCAAACGGGCACATCGGGCAGTAATAGTTGCAGTAGTGGGTCATGCTGAAAACTGCGACCAGCGGCCGCCTCTTTCCTACAGCCATGTTGGCGCCCCACTTGCCGAGAAGCTTGATGGTACGGATGGTGTCGACCATTTCCTGCACTTTTTGGCAGGTTGTGACCTATAAGGAATTCTGCGATGCAAAGACTTTTCCAGAACCGCACATTTGCTATACATTGATGGACTTGGTGGACTTTGGGGTGCAAGTGATTGCAGTCTCTGCATCCGGCGTGCTTGCGCCCGGTCCGCTGTTTTTCACAAACATGCTCTACGGTACAAAACAGGGGACGCGCTCTGGGCTAAAGATGGCGTACGGCCATACGGTGGTAGAGTTGCCGCTTGTAATCCTGCTTGCCGCCGGCCTGTTCTCAACGGCATTCGCAAGCCAATATGCAAGCACGATAGGGCTCATTGGCGGAGTAGCCATCATTGGCTTTGCGGCAGTCCAGATAATAGATGTGGCAAGAAAAAAGCGCGGCCTAGTGCAGAGCCCAGTGGCAGTCGGCAGCAAGAGCCCTTTTGTCGCGGGGATTGCCCTTAGCGCGCTCAACCCATTCTTCCTTGTCTGGTGGTTTACCGTGGGGCTAAAGCTGATAACGGACTCGGCCATGTTCGGGCTGGCAGCAGGGATAGCCATCCTCTTTGGGCTTCACATATGGATGGACTATGCTTGGCTTGTCACCACTGCCTACCTTGCTTCAAGGGGAAGCTCGGTGCTCAAGTCGAGGTACTATCCTCTGCTGTTGCTTGCGCTTGCCGCGGTGTTGGTGTATTATGGAATAACGTATGTGCTCCATGCCATGGCATGACTGGAATCATGCTGGCATGTCTTTGACCCATATGTGTTCCACCTTGTAGGTTGGGATCAGTTCTCTCTTTATGATAGAATTGGCTTTTTCATTTTTGTAAAACGTGATCGTGACAAACTCTGAGACGACTTGGACATTCACAGTCTCGCAAGTTTGCGGATCCTTTGCTGCGTCAAACTCTTCAATGGTTTTTTCAGGCTTGCTTCGTGTTTTCTGGGAGTACAGAATGGTTACGTTGTCTACCTCCAAGCCGTGGAACTTTATTACTTTCTTCTCTGCCACTGCCAGAACAAGGCGCAGCAATCAGTAATAATATTTGTACAGATTCTTCCAGCTATTATAGATCTGATTCGTCGGTCAGGGAAGCGCCGCTGGCTACTGCCTTTGCCACTTCTTTTTTGTCGGCGGGGTCTATCGCCACCTTGTTTTGCTCTGCATGGAGGATAGTTGAGGCGACTCTGGACGGCTCTTTGACCTTGTCTGAAGGTCTGTGCACCTTGCTTCTTATTTCCTTCGACCATACTGCAACGTCCGGTGTGTCTGTGATGTCTATTATCCCGCCTGACGCATCATTTCTAGGTCTGGCAGTTTTGTCAGCCATATGCAAGAATGTCCAACAAAGTATTAATCATCTTCAATCGATGCGGAAAATAACGCTTATCTAAGGCTATGCAGCCTTGCTATAGTATTGGCACGTACAACCGATCAGAAGCCAGTGCGTGATAACATAAAGCTATTCGGGTACATGATAGGAGTAGCGTTATTTTTTGCCGTGACTCTTCTTGCCTCGTTTTTCATAATAATAGTAGCCATCAACCAGATGGATATACCTGCAGACATGGCTCCAAACTTTTTCATGCTCGGGCTGGTGCCGCCTTCAATAGCAACTATCCTGCTGTTCACTAAAGTCCTTGGAAGGCTGCTGTAAAATTATAAAGAAATAGCCAAAGCAGCTATTTTGCTCGCGAGATCGGGACATCGATTGTGGAAACGTTCCTTGTCCTGCCGTCTTCTGACTGGACTGTCTCAGAACCCAGCTTTATAGGTCCGATCTTGTACCCGAGCGTGTCCATGCGCTTGACAATTATCTGGGCCACGTCTACGGCTCTTGTGATGCTCTTTCCCCTTGCCTTTATTATTACGGTCGGTTCGTTTGCCAGCTGCACCAAAGTCGCAGTGACGTAGGTCATGAGCGGTTTTTTACCGATAAATATTTCGTTGCTTGGCTTGCTTTGCCTGACAGTGTTGGTATTTGTGGTGTTTGTAGACATGGTGCGAGAGTATTCAGCACAGTAGAATATAACGTTTATTCTCGGATGTTCTAGCAGAGCGTATCAGCTTGGCTGTGCATATTTCTTGAGTATGCTTTCAAGTTGCGACGGGTTCTCGGCTATCTCTTTCACGGCGTCAGGGTTCTCCACTTCGTAGCAATGTAGCAGGCTGTCTTCGTCCTTGTAGAACAGGAACACCTTGCCTTCGTGGATTATGTGGTACAGCTGGTCAGGCACCATCTTTTCCGTCTTGAGCTTGATGCCTTCCTCATTGGCTACCACCGGATAGTCGTCGCCTGACATTGTCTAGCCTTGGCGGCAGAGACTATTTATTCAATCGCTCTATCTCTTTATTACTTCTGTTGTGCCTTATACCAAAATGGCTCAGAGAAGCAAGGCCAAGCCTGCAGTGAGGTTTGCAAAAGCCGAGAAAAAGTTTCTTGACCAGAATGAATTATGCAAGGTAGCCACATCCCATAATGACTCTCCGCATGTCACGCCAGTGAACTTTATCTTCAACGACGGCTCGTTCTACTTTGCCACGGATTACGAATCTAGAAAGTACAAGAACCTTGAAAAGAACAAGAGCATCGCCTTGGTGGTTGACACCTACAATTCTACCACCGACAACAAGGCCGTTGTGATTCAGGGAGCCGCAGAAATTATCGAAAAAGGCAAGGAATTCAAAAGGCTGTATGACATGTTTTACAAAAAGTTTGACTGGGTCAGGGAAGACCCTTGGGAAGAGGAGGAAGCGCCATTTGTTAAAGTCAGGCCGCTGCACAAGACTAGTTGGGGATTAAAGTAGGTTCATGAGACATTATTGAGTTCGGCTAACTTGTTATGGCATGGATAATTGGCCTTATGGCAGAGCTACATCATTTCGCCCGCTGCTAGGCGCATGGGCACTACTCCACCTCTTTAAAGATATTCT
>JAJPDY010000082.1 GCA_023252395.1 Nitrososphaera sp.
CGACAAGCGAGAAACAATAAGCATGGCACTGTCAGCCGCGCCAACGATAGAGCCAGCAAAGCTTGCGGTGCTTTTTAGGACGTGGCTTGAAATACTGGCAGATTTTGACTCTGAAAAGCGCACAATAATGTTCCAGATCTACTGCAGGCAGATTCTTGCCGGCCCGCGGTCGGTTGAAAAGCTGGATTTCAAATCATTGACTGCGACTTTTCTTTCGCTTGACCAAAAACAGCGGGAGCGAATAGCCGATTCGCTGCATGAAGTGCTCCTTTCGTTCCCAAACAGAAATGAAATATTAAAGCTGGTCCCGGAGGACTCGCTCAGAGCCGTCGGGCTAAAATAATGTCAGTGGTGGTGCTGGCCTTCAGGGTTGTCTGGCTTTTTCTCTATCTCGGCTACGCCCTTTTCAAGCCCAAAGAATGCTCTTTCGTACTTGCGAAGCGCCTTTCTGTGCTCTGGAAGCGACATGTCAAGCCTCATTTCATTCATAACCATTACGCCGTAGGTAGTCCATTCTTTCCAGCAGTCCGGGCATGCAGGGTACTTTTCTGCGGCCGGCTCTCCTACTGCGTCAAACGCCTTGCCACACTTCAAGCAGGTCTTGCTCATCTGCATTTTGCTTGTACTTTGGATATTATAAGTTGTTGAGGTCCCGGAAAAACTGCTTAGTTGCTTCATTTGCTAAGGAAAATATCTTTCTTTAGGATAATTATTGAAAACTTCTAGATTTACAATATATCATAAAAATAAAATTTTGTGATAACCAATATATATAATTGGGCGCCTTAATTTTTCGTGAGAGCGTACCTTTTAGTTGCACCAATGATTTTAGCGCTTTTCTTGGCGACAACCAACGCCTATGCTGTTCAATTCTCGTTTGATCCGTCTACCGGCAACTCATTCAAGTCTGCAGACTTTGGCCTGCCTGCTGTCCTGATAGTTTCTGCCTCGCTTATAGGCGCGCTCTTGATAATCAATGAGAGAAGGAGGGCCAAAGGAATCTGGTTCTCAAACAGCGAGAGGCTGAAGTAATCAAAAGAGCGGCTTTTTCATGGTGGAGCCGCACCTGTCGCACTTTGAGCCCTTGACTTCTGCTCCGCATGAGAGGCAGACATACTTTAGCTTGACGCCGGCATTCATGTATCCCTGCCCTGCAGTCTCGTCGCTAAAGCCAAGCGACCTAAGAGCGCCAAGCTGCTTCCTCCTGATATAGAACATGATGCCAATCAATACGGCAATGTTTGCTGCAAGGCCAATGAGTATATTGTCAAACAGATAGGTGAACAACAACCCGGCTCCGAGGCTAGCGCCAATCAATAACAATTGCCGCTTTAACACTGGCCTGAGCGTGCTGTCCATAGCCATACTAGGAGCCTCTTGCTTTATGAACCTATTTCCAAATCTTGCCAGAATTTGGGCAACTTTATTATACTTTCGACCACCAAATCTTGCTGTGAAAGTCCGCTGCCCCGACTGCAAGGGCATCGCCGAGATGTCTGACAATTTCACTTTTGTAAAGTGCTCAAACTGCTCGTTTGACATGACCTATGGCGAGTACGTGAAATACATCGCCTACAAAGATGCGCGCTACCGCGACATACTTGGCGACTACAAATAGAGTTAAAAATTAGGCACTCTCTCACAAATTCTGGGTTGGCTGAACTTTTATTCGAGCTTCCAATGAACCTGCTTGGGCTTGGGATCTCGGCCTTTATCGGCAGGTTCGCCTACTCTGGATATTCAGCCATTGCAAGTCCCAACCTGCTCCGGCTCACCTTTGCATTCATTTTTGTAGCCGCGGGCTTTGTTTTTCTGGCAGGTGGGCTTTTTGCCGGAGATTATGGCAGGGCTATTGGGACAATCGGTCTAGCAGCCCAGGCGATAGGCTACTTTTTCATCGCCTTTTCTCACAGCCTCAAGAGCTTTGACGCAGCGCCGCCAAGAAGTTTTGCCCTGCTTGTGCCCCTAGCCCTCACGCCGTTTATCATACCGGGTAATTCAATAGAACATCTTGTAAGGTCAATTTCTTTTATTCTATTAGTATATGTGTCAATTGAAACAATGGCGTCGTATATGCAGACTAGGAAGTCTAGTACCCTAATGATAGGTTCGGGTCTAGGATTGCTGGCTCTGGCGGAACTCATGGCATGGTACAGCTTTGTCTACCCTGGCTCTTTGTTCTACTATGCTGCAATAGCCATCAAGGTGACGGGTCTAGGATTGCTGTTCGTGCCGTTCTCGAAATTCGGCCTAGCAAGCGGGCTTGGGGGGAGGTTGAATTCTAAAATTGGCAACGGCCTATAGAACTCACGTCAGCATCATTGCCGATATACTAGCGACAGCCAAGCAATACAGCTACGAAGGTTACGACGATGGCGCAACAGTCACTCACCTCATACGCAAGGCAAACGTCCCACACCAGAGGCTCGGCTCGATAGTGTCTGCTCTTACGGAATCCGGCCTGCTCTATGAAGAGTCTACAAAATACAGGATAAGTGAAAAAGGGATAGAATTTCTCAGGGCTTACAACGAGTTCAAGGGCTTTGCAGAAGGCTTTGGGCTAAAGGTATAGCTACTCATCGCCATCGTCCTCGATGTCGTCATCATCTTCAAAGTCATCTTCCTCGTCACTTTCAAAGTCATCTTCAGACATATCTGGGATAAAGCGACTAGAATGTTCGTTATAAATTTTGCCAGCTAGTGGATCTGCGCTTCCTTTTGTCTGCTTGTCTTTGGGCTAAAAGTCACGATGCAGGCGCATATCGCCGTGGTGCACCTTCTTATCTCGCTGCCATTTTGCAGCTTGGACACTACTTCAGAGTGCATGCCCTCTGGGTGGAGGCACTTTTTGCACAGGGGCTTGCTGTATGGCAACCGTCGATAATATGTCAGGCTTTGGTATTAAGCTAACCGAGTCAGCTTTTTATAGCTAGAAGATAAACCTCAAAGAAGTATATGGGCCGAGTCGACAAGGGCGTCAAATGCAGCGTCGGCAGCTGCGAGAATATGGCCGAGCGCTCTATGAGTGGCACCAAGGCAAGCATGGACCCTGATCTCGGGCTTGGCGGGAGCAAGCACGTCTACCTTTGCAAGGAACACTACAAGGAATGGAAAAAGTCCACAAAGGAAGACAGGAAAAACGAGAGGGCCAGATGGGCTTAAATTAGCTAGCAAGACACTGTGATCGAGTATGCGACTGCTGCAGCTTCATTCCGATTTTATCGAATACGAGCCTATTGATAAAGAAATCAAAGACGCCGAGGACATTGCGTCCAAGTCCAAGGTCCGGCTCGAAGATCTTGTGGTAGCTTTTGTTGCCGTGGAAAGCGGGGACGACGAAAGCGTCGCAAAGGCAGCGGTTGACGAAATAAAAAAGTACCTTGACACTGTCAAGAGCAGCAAGCTCCTCGTATATCCTTACGCTCATCTCAGTTCGGATCTGGCGCCGCCGGTTGCGGCAGCCAGCTTGATAAAGTCGGTTGAAGATTTTGCCAAAGCGTCTATCAGTCAGGTCTACCGCGCGCCATTTGGGTGGACAAAGTCGTTCAACATCAAGGTAAAGGGCCACCCGCTTGCCGAAAACGCCAAAGAGATAACCAAGCAGGTAGAGCACGAGCACGCAGGGCATTCGCATGGCGAAAAAGAGTCTTCTGCGCTAAAGGCGGAGGAAAAGTTGCAGTCATTCTGGTACATCTTGCAGCCCGGCGGCCAGATGACTCCAGTCAAAGAATACAAGTACAAAAAGCAGGATCAGAACCTGCAGATCCTTTCCAATTATGAAATAACAAAGAACAGAGCAGTCAACGAGCAGCCTGCTCATGTGCGCCTAATGAAAAAACTGGCAATAGCCGACTATGAGCCGGCGTCTGACGCTGGCAATATGCGCTACTACCCAAAGGGGCGCTTGCTGAAATCACTTATCGAGCAATATGTCACAAGAAGGGTGATGGAATATGGCGGCATCGAGGTTGAGACACCAATAATGTACGACACAAAGCACCCGTCGATGGAGAGCTACTTTAACAGGTTCCCTGCAAGGCAATACAACATCGCATCGGATAACAAGCAGCTATTCCTGCGCTTTGCAGCATGCTTTGGGCAGTTCCTCATGGCCAAGGATTTCAATATCTCGTACAAGCACTTGCCTGTCAAGCTATACGAACTTACACGCTATTCATTTCGGCGCGAAAAGTCAGGCGAGCTGGTAGGGCTGCGCCGGCTCCGCGCATTTACCATGCCTGACTGCCACGCGCTATGCAGAGACCTGAACCAGGCAAAGGATGAGTTCCGCAAGCGCTTTGAGTTGTCCATAAGCGTGCTTGACAACTTGGGGCTGTCGACTGAAGACGTAGAGATGGCCATCCGGTTTACAGAGGAATTCTACAACGAGAACAAAGAGTTCATCACCGAGCTTATCAACAGGTTCAACAAGCCAGTGCTAGTTGAAATGTGGAAGGAGCGCTTCTTTTATTTCACTCTGAAATGGGAATTCAACTATGTTGACGGCCTTGGAAAAGCGTCCGCGCTTTCAACCGACCAGATAGACGTAGAGAACGGCAAGCGCTATAACATCGAGTTTGTCGAAGAAGACGGCAGCAAGAAAAACCCAATAATCCTGCACAATTCGCCGTCAGGCGCAGTCGAGCGCGTAATCTATGCGCTGCTGGAAAAGTCTGCCAAGGTGTCCAAGACCGGCGGCATACCGTCAATGCCACTCTGGCTGTCGCACACGCAGGTTCGAGTAATCCCTGTAAGCCAAGATCATGTTGCATATTGCGAAAAGATTCTGGCAGAGCTTACTGCAAGCCAGATAAGGGCAGACATTGACGATCGCGATGAAACAGTCGGCAAAAAGATTCGCGAGTCAGAGACAGAGTGGGTACGCTATACTGTAGTCATTGGCGACAAGGAGATGAATTCTACAAAGCTAGTAGTCCGGGACAGAAGCGAGGGCAAGCAGCGCGAAGTCACACTGCAGGAATTGATCGACGAGGTAAAAGCACAGACAAAGGACAAGCCCTACCTGCCACTTAACCTTCCACAGCGCCTGTCAGCAAGACCCCAGATCATGGTCTAGCGTATTTTCTTGCTAGTATCCGAAGGAGCGTCTGGGTGGCAAGCGCGCCTTCTCTGTAGTCGCCGTTTCGCAGGCCCACTTCGACCATGTCCATGCCAATCAATTTTGCAGTGGGGTGTATTGCCTTTATCATTTCCAAGACTTGAAACGGATCAAGCCCAAATGGCTCCGGCGTGCCGGTGCAAGGCACGTATGGAAGATCATAGGCATCAATGTCAAATGAAATGTAGATCTTTTTTCCTGCAGTAGCCTTTTGCAAGTGCTGCATTACAGCTTCAATATCATCGTGCACCTGCCAAGCGTCAAACGTGGTGACACCATTCTTTTCTGCAGTCTCGTTTTCCTCCCTGTCTGTCTGGCGTATGCCGATCTGGATCAGGTTCTCGCCGGGGATGTGCTCTAATAGATGGTAGAATGGGGTAGTGTGGCACATTTTCATGCCTTCGTATTCCGGCTTCATGTCCCTGTGCGCGTCAAAATGTATCACTATAGGATGTTCGCTGGCTAGTGCCTTCAACTGATAATATGATAGCGTGTGCTCGCCTCCCATCATTACAGGGATCTTGTTGTCAGCGCGCAGCGCACCTACAACTTTTGGGATGGTGGAATCAAGGAAGGCAAGCGTTTTTGCAATGCTTTTCGTCTTTGGCATCTTCAAGTCGCCAAGGTCGAATATTCTGCTCAATTCGTAAATGTCGGCCTTTTCGTCAAGCACGAACGTCTCGATCTGGCGCGCCGAGGTCAGCCTTATTGCCTCTGGACCCCTTGACGTGCCTTTGCCAAAGCTCGTTGTGGCATCAACCGGCACGCCATAAAACACGACATTTGATTCCTTGAATGAAATCTTTACAGGCGTGTCGGCAAAGCTATAGCCAGCCTTGGTCTTCTCTGGCAC
>JAJPDY010000083.1 GCA_023252395.1 Nitrososphaera sp.
ATGGCAAGGGACGCCGTCAGGGGCATAAGCAAGAAATGGTCTCACCAGCTTTTCGGGTTTGCAATAGTGCCGGACATGACCTTCTATCTTGACGTCGCTCCTGAAGAGCTCGTGCACAGAGTATTCCAAAAGAACACATTCCTCGACTATTACGAGTCAGGTGCCGACCTTGGGCTTTCTGACAACATGTACGACTCGTTCATGGCATATCAGCGCCTGATCGCTAGGGAATTCCGTAACATGCAAAAGCGGTACAACCTCATCTTGGTAAACGGCAACAGGCCGGTTCAGGAAATAAACGCCGACCTGCAAAAAAGGATCGACGGCTTTCTCCGCTCCCATTAAGCGCGTGAGTTCATCATGGCAAAGTCGGCGTTTGAGAAAAAGTTTCGCCATAATCTGGGGCGAGTGGATAAGAGGCTGGACGCCTATATTGAAGACGCGGGCGACGAAAAAAGCATCCGGGGCGCAAGGACCGCGCTTCGCAGGCTGGACGCCACATTTTCGTTGCTTCCCAAAAAGGTGCGTAGGCAAAACCGCAGCAAGATGGAAAAATACAGGAAATTTTTCAAGGCCAACAGCAGGGTGCGCGATTATGACATAATTTACAGCAGGCTTGTAGCACTTGGAGCTCAAGATGCCGGCAAGGCTCTGCAAAAAAAGAGAAAAGCAGAGCTTCAAAGGGCGCTTGCGCTGGCGCGGTCGCTGAAAAAGATGGCGGCCATGCGGCTTGATGGCATGCAGGATGACAAATTGGAGGCAAGAATTGACAAGTCGACAACCAAGCTTGCAGGCAGGATAAAGGAATTGCTACCGGTGGTGCTGTCTGATGACAACAAGGTTAAGGAGCTTCACAGGCTGAGAAAGGATTGCAAGAAGCTGCGCTATGTCCTTGAGATGGCACCAGCCGGCGGCAACGGAAAATATGTAAAGATGGCGGCCAAAGCTGTGCGAAACAAAGATCTGGAGGAGCTGCAGGACCGCCTTGGCGCAATACACGACAGCGACGTGACGATAGCATATCTGCAAAGCATCAAGAGCCAGCTTGTAGAAAAAGAAGCTGTGAATAGAAAGCAGCTTTATCTGGCGTTTGTCAGGTTCATGAAATAACATCATTCATGCATTATTGACAGCTGGTAAAGACAGTCGACATGCACCTGCGTGTCTGAAAATGTCGAGCACCTTGGGCAGCCAAAAAGTATTGGCTTGCCACACTTGATGCATACTGCCATGGCTTTCTGCTTCATTCCGCAAACCCTGCAAGTGTCCGGCATAAGCGTAGCTTTTCGCGCCGGCTTGATTTAAGTTGCCCAAGTTCAACCCATAGACTCCATTATTCTAAATGATGTATATTGGGTGGGTTTTTCTCTTGCGCTGCAGAATCAAATGCCGCTTGTTGAGGTTGACTGGAAACTCCGACAGCAGAATTTGATGACGCTGTGGGGCCACACCATCAATCTCATTTGTGTTGAGCATTGCGAAACCAAACACAAAACTTAAGAATTGACTGGATAATATGCTTGAGCATGGAAGGGAGCATGAGCGATTTTTGCTATTGGGTATTAGATTTGGATAAGGGAATCAGATTTGCAGGGTTGGCAAGCAGCAGTGGAAAGCTTGTTGGTTCTGCGTACAGGAGGGGCTTGAAACCATTGGCTACAAAGGAGGAAAGCGAAGCCTCGGTCCTCAATTCTTTCACAAAGATGAATACACGCACCGCCATGGAGTCGAAATTCGGCGAGACCGTGTACGCTTATGCGCTGTACAAGAATGTCAAAAGGGCGACGATACCCATAAGGCAGTCATCAAAGATCACACACATCTTTATGGCATCATTTGATACGAACGTAGAGCACGAGCCCATAATCCTCAACAAGATCATACCGCGGATAAGCAGTTTGTTTTCATAGGCATTGACGCATCAAACCATACATTTGATGGCGCGGCCGCACTTTATTTTGACCACTTTTTCATCCACTGCAAAAGGTACATGACTGACTCGACAAGCTCTTGCCCCTTGCCTGTCAGCCTGTACTCCACCCGCGGCGGGATCTCGCTGTACGCCCGCCTCTCCAAAATGCCGCCCTTTTCAAGCTCTTTTAAGCGGCTTGCAAGAGTTTTGCTGCTAATTCCTTTGAGCGCTTGGTGGAACTGTTTGTACCTGACAGGCTCGGTGGAGCAGCAAAGCGGTATCAGGATTTCAAGCGTCCCCCTTTTCGTTATTATTTTGCGGAGCCGGGCAGTCTCAGCCATGAGAGAAGACGGGTCATAGCCGGCAAAGTTGCAATCTTGGATGACTGGGATCTTGGTTTCCATCCTTACACCAACTGTAGGCGTTGCGTCTTGACAACTTAAATAGTTTCCTTAGTAAAGCATTGGCATGGAAGAAAAACAATCTGAAGCAAAATGCTGCAGCAGCAAAGACGACTGCTGCCCGGACGGAACATGCAAATGTTGCTGCTGTTGCTAGAGTGACACAAAGTTGCAGGAAGAAAAAACCATACTTTTTGTTTGTGTAGAAAATGCCGGCAGGAGCCAGATGGCAGAAGGCTTTTTCAACAAATATGCGCCAAAGGGCTACCGCGCAGCCAGCGCGGGCACAAAGCCGGCAGGTCAGGTGAACCCGCTTGCGGTGCAGGCAATGAAGGAAGTTGGCATCGACATCAGCCGGCAAAAATCTAAAATGATCACTGACGATATGATAAGAAATTCTGCCAAGGCGATAAACATGGGCTGCATGGACAGGTCCGACTGCCCGCTTTTGTTCCTCAACAACCCTGTCGACTGGAGCATAAAGGACCCAAAAGGCAAGCCGATAGAGAGCGTGCGTGAAATAAGGGACGAAATTGAGAGAAGAGTAAAGGAACTTGCAGAGAGCATCAAGCAGGAAGCTGACAACTAACCAGCGGATATTCTTCGCCGAGCTGGCCGGCACCTTTGTAGTCGTGCTGTTTGCCACCGGCTCGGTAGTCATTGACGCAAAAATGGGCGGGGCGCTTGGGCTTCCCTTTGTGGCTTTTGCGCCTTTTGCCGGAGTCGCCATGATGGTCTACGCCTTTGGCAAGGTTTCGATGGCGCACTTTAACCCTGCAGTGACTATTGGCTTTCTTGTAACCGGCCACATCAGCAGGCGCCAGCTGCCGGTATACCTTGGAGCAGAGATCACTGGAGCCCTGCTTGCAAGCTTGGCTGTATTGCTTGCGATAGGAAGCGAGGCAAACCTTGGCGCAAACGCGCCCAACTACTCGTTTCCCATCCCTCTCATATTCGGGATTGAGATGCTAGTCACCGGCTTTTTGATGGCCGTGATATTTGCAGTGGTTTACACAAAGGGGCTCAGGGGCTTTAGCGGGATCGCGATAGGCGGCATGGTAGGGCTTGACATATTCTTCTTTTCGTTCATTTCAGGCGCGTCGATGAACCCTGCCCGGTCGCTTGCGCCGGCGCTACTCTCTGGCGCGGTTGGCGACCTGTGGCTCTACTGGTCTGCCACGTTTGCCGGGTCGTCAGCTGTCGCGCTGCTATGCAAAAAGAAATTCAAGCGCTAGGATTCTTTTTCGCTCCCTTTCGAGTCTTCTGTCGGCTCTGCTATCCTGAACCTGCTCCCCACCCTTATGATAAACGGTCCCATGAAAGTAGTCACGATGGTGACGACACCAAGTATCGGCAGTATAGACGAAGAGATTGCGCCCACGTCCTGGCCGCCCTTTGCCACTACCAGCGACAGCTCGCCCTTTGTTGCGGATATCCCAAGCCCTGCCCTGAGCGCGATAGTGTTGTCAAATTTCCTGCTCAATATGCCAATAACTATCAGGAGCTTTGAGGCAAAGGACGTCAGTATGAGGATTATCGCCGGCACTATGAACACAGGCAGGAGCCGCACGTCCATCAGCGCGCCTATCGAAATAAAGAACAGGGCTGCAAACATGTCCCTCAGCGGTATCGTGATTATCCTTGCCACTGCCGCGCTCTTGCTCTCGGCGACAAGCACCCCGGCAAGGAACGCGCCAATGACTACTGACATGCCAAGGCTGTTTGCAAGAAACGACAGTCCAAAGGCAAGGCTGAGGATTGTTATCAGGAGCAGCGCATAGTCGTTTGTCCTGCCGGCCCTGTCTATCAGCTTTGGCACGAACTTTGAGCCAATAATTATTATGCCGCCTATAAAGCCGCCGACAACTCCAAGCGTGGTGCCAATGCTCACAAGAGACACGCTGCCGCCGGTTGTTGCCACTGACTGCAATATGCCAAGGGCGCTTATCGCGATAATGTCCTCGACTATCAGTATGCCAAGGATAAGGGTGGACGACTTGTCCCGTATCAGCCCGACGTCTTCAAGAATCCTTATCGTGATGACGGTGCTCGTGACAGAGAGCGCAAGGGCGAGAAACAGCGAGTCGTAGAATGAAAAGTTGAGGCTCTGGGCGATAAAGAACACTATAAGGAGCGTCCCCATCGACTCTGCAAGCGCCGTGACTATAGAGATCCTGCCGACAGAGCGCAATTTCGCTATCGGGAACTCTGTTCCGGTGACAAAGAGCAGCATGATTATGCCAAGCTCTGCAAAAAGGTTCAGCGTTTCGGGGCTTCTGACAAGGCTGAAAGGCGGGGTGTAGGGCCCGATTATCATGCCTGCAGCGATGTAGCCTATGACCATCGGCTGCTTTAGCTTGTAGGTGATCGCAAGCATTATGGCCGCGACTACCATTATCACCGCGATGTCTTGGACCACAAAGTCGAGCGGATCGCTTCCGATGGTAAAGAACTGCGGAAATAGCGAGTTGGTTGCCCCTGTTATTGTTCCGGTCTGGTTCACCGCCTATTGTTATGAGCAGCATAAATAAAAAGACAAGCTTGCAGATAGCAAGATGACAAAACTAATTATACGTATAATGCAGCAATGTCCGTATTGCGTTTTAAGATAAAGCGCCGCCTGCTCTACCTTGGGCTGGGCGCGGCCGCCTTTCTCATTGCATATTCTATCGGCGCGGCAGTCCCTATGACCGATGACGAAGCCGCGCAGCTGAGGCAAGAGTTTGCTGACCAGATAGGGGACATCAACGAGAACGGCATATTCATCAACAACGTCAGGATCGCGCTAGGGATGTTCATCCCGGCCGCAGGTGCCGGCCTAGGGCTATTTTCCGGGTTTGCCACTGGCACGGTCTTTAGCGCGCTAGCAAACTCTTCGCCCGAGCTTGCAGGCATCCCGCCTCTGGCAATCCTGATCACGCCCTTTGGCATCATGGAAGTAGTTGCCTACGGCATCGCCATGTCAAGGAGCGGCATGCTGGTTCACAGGATAGTAAAGGACAAGCCCTGGCGCAAAGGAAACGGGATGCCATTTTTCCACAACTCCCTTGTCCCAACCTTTATCGAGCTTGGGATAGTTGCCGTGATACTCTTTGCCGGCGCGGTGGTAGAATGGGAAATGATACAGCAGCTGGGCGGGATTAAAACTTCTACGGTCATCGGCACGTAATCATTCTTCCGGCGCTGGTTGCTGCCCCTTCAAGCCGTATTTCTCGATAAACTCGCCGGCCTTGGCCGCTATCTCGTTCCAATTCCACCTGCCGACTCCCATCCTGCACAGGTCGACCTTCCACTGGTCGTTTCTCTTCATCCACCGGTAAAGCCGGAGGTCCTTGCCAAACTGGCTCTGCACCACCACAAGCGCCACTATCAGGTTGTTGCTCCGGTAAATGTCGTACCCGTCAAGAACCGTATAAGTCTGGGAGACTGGATATTCGTTCATATGCATTCACTGTAATTTGCGCCGTTTTAAAGATTGCAACAAAAAGGGGAGAGTTAGTTCTGGCTCTCGCCGCATGCGGGGCAGATGCGTTGCGACTTGGGCACCTTGGCGCCACACTCGACGCAGTACTTTATCGAGCCCTTGTCTTCCATGCCAACAGACCGGTCTATTGACATA
>JAJPDY010000084.1 GCA_023252395.1 Nitrososphaera sp.
AGCCTCGGGCGCTGGAGGTCGCTGGTTCGAATCCGGCCGACCCCATTGATATTCTCTTTGCACGAACTTGAACAATTTGGACTCGTTAGAATTGTATCAGAGTATACGGGTTTAGTTAGCCCATCATCGGCTGGGTGTTATGTCTCACGGACTAGCGAGTAAGCGCCAAGTTAACAACGCTTTGTTTTAAATACAATTGGGCCAGCCTCCAAATCATGAACTTTCGGATCATGGATTATCAGGGTACAATTGAAGAAGATAAAGAAATCACGTTGTTATTGGATTGTGTTTTTGTCAAAGAGGGCTATACTAGTAGATTAGATGCCGAGAGAATGTTTGCACCTGCTGAACTACGAAAACGTGGTGAGATCATGCTGGCTAGATCGGCAGAGGGAAAACTTCTTGGCATGATTATCTTTGTTCGTCCCACAAGCCCTGCCCGTCAGGTGGCCAAGGCGGATGAAGCGGAAATTCATTTACTGGCGGTCTACCCAGAAGCACGAGGTCAAGGTATCGCGTCACGTCTCATCGCGGCCTGTGAGCAACGGGCGGCCTCATCAGGATATGCCAAGATGGTTCTTTCGACTCAGCAAACGATGAAAAAAGCTCAACATCTTTACGAGCAACTCGGCTACTGGCGAAATCCTGCGCGTGATTGGTCAAAGGGCACGGACAAGGTATTTTTTGTGTATGAAAAACCCCGAATCTAGAGGAATTGCGCGACGGACGCCACCTTAATCAATGACAAAATTTCTGCTTTTTCTACGGAAAAATTAAGACCACAGAACTAGGGCTGAACAGATGCTCTTAATTTCTAGAGAAGAATGGTTCTCAATTAAGAGACTCATGATAGGAAAATGGAAACAAGAATAAATAAAATTCGCGCATGAAAATGCGCGAGATGAAATCAAAAAATATTTTGGCAGTATTTGCCCTGACATCTGCAGCAGGTCTGCTGGCTATCATCAGCAGCCTAGCAGCTCCCGCAATGGCACAAGACGCATCTGTAGGAACAGATTATCCTGACCAATACTGTCGAGCAGATGAGCGAGTTCATGATAGATACGGAGTAGGTAGCGCTGAAGATATTGCATTCCATGAAGAAGAAGGCAAAGGTCCTTGTGTAGATGTTGAAGTAGATACGTCTGCTTAGACATTTAAAAGAATGTCTCTCTTCCTTTTTTCTACGCCTTTTTATTGACATTCTATAAATACGCAAAGATTACTGCAAGTTACGTTGGCAGCTGAAGAAATGGTCAAGACGGTGGCTATTGACGTCGACTCTGTCCTTGCCGACGTGATGCTTGTCTGGGCAGACGAGTACAGCAAGCGGAGCAAGACAAAGGTCACGAAAAGCCAGATTGTCAACTGGGACATCCCGACAGTTCTGCCAATAACTCCGGATCAGGTGTACAGGTATTTCAGCTACGTTTGGAAATACAGGTGGCGCGAAATCCCGCCAACCGAGCCCAAGATAGGCGACGTCACGAAAAGGATCCACCGCAAGGGCTACAGGATCTCGATAGTCACAAAGCGCGAGAGGCCTACAGTGCCGTATGTCGCCAAGTGGCTAGATCTCCACCGCATTTACGCTGACGAGCTGTTGTTTATCTATGACGCGGTGCCAAAGGCCAGCTACCCGTTTGACGTCCTGATAGACGACGCGCCAAAGAACCTTGTAGATATTGTTGCCCCCAAGTCGGCGATTCTGTTCAACCAGCCATGGAACAAGAACTTTGACTGGCCGGTGAGAGTTGATTCTCTAAGTGAGGCAGAAAAACTGCTCTAGCGCAGAGTCGCATAGTGGTTGCAGCCGCACACGCCAAAGAGACATTTTGAGGCTCCTTGGATGTGGTACTTCATCGGATGGCCGCAGGTGCATATTCGCTCCCTGACCTGCAAGAAATTCAATTTGATGCTGCTGTATAGTGCCACTGGCTTGTGGTGGTCTGCTGGCTATATTTTACTGGAGCATCAATATTCTAGAGCATTGCATAAAATTTAGCTTAGCCGGCTAGCGCTGGAGTTCTATCAGCGCCCGGTTTATGAGCGACGCAAGGCCAACGTACTGCGTGAGCATTGCCACCGCGGAATCAAGCGCGTCAGGCCCTCTAAAGCCTTCGTCGTACTTCATTTCAACTTCCCCCTTGTCCGTGTCAACCAGTACTGTAAGGAGCGAGTAGTCGCCAAGGCTCTCGTCTTTGCGCTCAACGTACTGCCTCATCTCTATTTTCTTTATGACAACGCCTTGGTTCTGTTGGGTGCCTCCGGCCAGAAGGACCTTTGCCCTGTCAGGCGATCTATTGGTCCTGCCAGGGTCGATGTCGCTTGCCCTCATTTGTAATCCAGGAACCTTACCCATTCTGGGAACCAGAGGTTGTTCTCCGGCACTCCAATGCCTTTTGCAAGGATGGCCGGCGAATTGTAATAGACAGAGTCTGATCCTATCTCCCTTGCAATGTTCTGGTTCAGCTTGTTGATGTCTGGCACCTCGCCCACGTACTTGTTTGCCACAAGGTCGCGGTTTTGAGTATACAGCCCGACCTGCCTGCCGTCCACCGTCGGCACGTAGCTGACTATGACGTCTATTCGCTTTGCGCCGGCCTTTCTCAAATAGTATATCGTCTCCCGAGTCGTGCTGCCAGTCTGGATTGTCCCCTGCACGGTTGCAATGTTTTTGCCCTGCGCGAGGTTTTGCATCACAAACTTGAGCGACCTGCCGGTGGTGAGGAGCTTGTTCTTGCTGACCTGCTCTGAAAAATCTATCATGTGGTCTGCGTCGTCGTACCTGTCTTTGATTATGCCTTCTGCAAACTCAAAAGTGCGCGAGTGCTTTTGGTATTCAAGCCCAAAGCCAAGCGTCATCGGGCGAGTGTAGTCCGGCTCGGCGTAGGCAGAGTCAATGTCCGGTAATTCTGTTGACATAAAGTTTGCCTGCTCCCTGCCGATGTTCTTTCGGATCTGGTAGATGCTCTTGCCGTTGACCGTTGCGACCACGTTTGACTCGCGTATGAACTCAAATGGGTCCATCATCATGCGCGAGTTTGACGTGCTGGCTAGGACTTCAAGCCCGCCTTTCTTGCTCATTTTCAAGAGCTGGCCGGGCGAAACATCTGTAAACTCCATGTCAATGAGCGCGGTCTTGAGCGAGTTCTCTGAAGCAATAATGTTCAGAGTCTTGTCCCGGTTGGTTGCAGTCACAAGCGGCTTAAAGCCTGTGCCGTCGCGGTAAGCGTAAATCTCGTCGCCCACCTTTATTATCAGGTTGCCTCGAAGGTGCCTGTCCAGAAACTCGGACGCACGCTCGGCATTCTGCCTCTCGATCAAGAGCTGGGTGAAAATGTGGTAAATCTTGAAAAGCGAATCAGAGTCTTTTGCCGGGCCGATGTACGGATGAAGGTGCAACTTTTCAGTGTCTACAAAGAACCCGTCAAACGCCACCCAAACGTTGTTCATGCTTGGAAATGGCGGCTGCCTTTTTGACAGGTAGCCAATGCCGTTACTTCCGCGCAGCTTTTCCTTCTGCGCGATGTTCAGGATGGTCTTGCTGTCAGGAAGCGAGCCTTCGGCGCCGGCAGAGCCGTTGCCAACCATCATCTTCCAGTACGCCTTGCCCCTGTGCTGGAGCATCCTCATAGAGTCAACAAGATAATAGATGACGTTGTTGCTCTTTGCTTCTGACGCGGCGTGACTGTAAATGGCTACGATGCCGGCCAACTGTTTTCTCACCTTTTCTCAAATGAGCTGAGGATAAAAATCTTGTCAGCTGGTCGGGGCGAACATTTGCTTCTGCTTTTCGTACCTTGCGATCTCGCCTTCAAGCTGCATGGTGAGCCCTATGCTGTCAAGCCCCTCAAGCAAGAGCTTTTTCCGAAACTCGTCTACCTCAAAGTGGATCTGCCGACCTGCTGCAGTTACTGTCTGTTTTGACAGGTCTATCTCGATGTCAAGATCCTCGTTTTTGAAAAAATAGTCTACCTCTTCTGGTGCAAGCCTCACAGGCAGTATGCCATTTTTGAAGCAGTTGTTGTAGAAAATATCAGCAAATGACGGCGCTATTACCGCCCGAAAGCCGTAATCAAGGATTGCCCATGCCGCGTGCTCTCTAGAGCTTCCGCTGCCAAAATTGTCACGTGCCAACAGGATCTGCCGGCCGGCATATTTTGGGTTGTTTAGCACAAAATCGCTCCTCGGCTTGCCATCCCTCTCAAAGCGCCAGTCATAGAACAGGTATTTGCCAAAGCCGGTCCTGTTGACAAGCTTTAGGAACTGCTTTGGGACAATCTGGTCAGTGTCAACGTTGACCCTGTCAAGCGGAGTCGCCTTGCTTTTTAATACTGTAAATTTGTCCATGCTAGAGCCATTCCCTCACATCGACAAAATGACCTTCGATTGCGGCTGCAGCAGCCATCACGGGGCTTACAAGGTGCGTCCTGCCCCCGGTTCCCTGCCTCCCCTCAAAGTTGCGGTTTGACGTGCTTGCGCAGCGCTCGCCCGGCGCAAGGATGTCAGGATTCATGCCAAGGCACATGCTGCATCCTGACTCCCTCCATTCAAAGCCGGCTTCCTGAAACACCTTGTCAAGGCCGAGCTGCTCTGCCGCAGCCTTTACCTGCTGCGAGCCGGGCACGACCATGGCCCTCACGTTTGGCGAGACTTTTCTGCCTTTTACTACAAGCGACGCCTCTAGCAAATCTTCAAGCCGCGAGTTTGTGCACGAGCCAATGAACACGCGGTCAAGTCTGACATCAGTTATTGAAGTTCCCGGCTCTAGCGCCATGTATTCCAGCGCGCGAAGAGCCGCCTTGCGCTCGTTTTCATTCCCTTTGGCAAACTCGTCAGGATGCGGCACTGCCCCCGTGACATCCACCACCATGCCAGGGTTTGTGCCCCAGCTAACCTGCGGTGGCAGCGAGCTGACGTCAAAACTGATGGACCTGTCAAACTTGGCGTTTGAATCCGACTGCAAGCCTGACCAGTATTCTACAGCTTTTTCAAACTGCTCGCCTTTTGGCGCGTACCTCCTTCCGCGGATAAAGTCAAAGGTTGTCTTGTCAGGCGCTACAAGCCCTGCCCGGGCGCCAGCTTCAATTGACATGTTGCATATCGTCATCCGATTCTCCATCGACAAGTCTGATATCGTCTTGCCGCGGTATTCAAGGACCGTGCCAGTGCCTCCGGCTGTCCCAATAGTTCTGATTATGTATAGTATTATGTCCTTTGCAGTAACTGCGTGTGGGTTTTTGCGCCTGCCCTCAATGTTTATTGCAAACGTCTTTGGCTTGTCCATCCACATGGTCTGTGTGGCAAGCACGTGTTCCACCTCGCTTGTGCCAATACCAAGCGCAAGGGCTCCAAAGGCGCCATGAGTTGAAGTGTGGCTGTCGCCGCAGACTATAGTTGTTCCTGGCAGCGTGAGCCCAAGCTCGGGACCAATGACGTGCACGATCCCTTGATCCGGGCTGTGCATGTCAAAAAGTGGTATCCCAAATTCTTTGCAGTTATTGGCAAGCGTCTGGATCTGTATCGACGATATCTGATCGACAATAGGAAGTGACCTGTCGCTCGTGGGCACGTTGTGATCCATCGTGGCAAACGTCAAGTCTGGCCGCCTGACGCGCCTGCTGTTTATGCGGAGGCCGTCAAAAGCCTGCGGCGACGTGACTTCATGCACAAGGTGGCGGTCAATGTACAATAGCGAAGGTCCGCCATTTTCTTCATGCACTACGTGGCTATCCCAGATCTTCTCAAATATCGTCTTTGGCAAATATACTGAAAAAATTTAGCTGAAAGGGGAATATAAAACAAACAGGCAGATAGTTTTAAATCAGGTAAGGCTTCACAAAATGGCGTATATGCACCCTC
>JAJPDY010000085.1 GCA_023252395.1 Nitrososphaera sp.
CTGGTACTGGCCGGCGACTTGTGGGTCAAACGCCGCCTGCGGGCCCGGCGGGTATTTCACTGCCGGCACGGCATAGAGCACAAACCAAGCCACGCCTGCTATCATTACCGCGGCCTTGAGCGGGCTTGTGCCAATTTTGCCAAAGGCATATACTCCGCCTACAAGCGCGCCGCCGGCAAGCCCGAGCGCAAGAGAGCCGGCCGCCTGCGAAGCATAGATTGATTGCGACTGGAGCGCAAACTCTTCCTCGTCAAACTCTCCTTCTGCAATCATTTCTTCAAGCCGCATGTCCGCAAGCCTGCTGGTATAAGGAAGCACAATTGCCGTGCTGATTCCTGCAAGGATTCCGCCTGCAATCAGGCCGGCCAATATGGCAAGCGCAAAAATCCTGCCAAGCTTCATGTATCACAGCTCTTCGTCAAGCTCGGCAAAAGCGCCGGCTTTAGATATTTCATGCAGGCGCATGGCCACGGTCCTGCCGTATTCGTTCTTGTTTATCACGCCCTTTTCATGGAGCATCTCGACAAGCGTGCTTATCCGGGCGCTCAGCTCTTCAGCCTCGCTCAGCTCCTTGCCAGTCACTTTTTTTGGCGCGACCAGATCGTCGCCGTCAGCGCCGTGCGCGATATGCCGCTTCTTTGCCATGTGCTCTAGGTGTGACTGCAAGTATATAATTGTCAGTCGGGCAGGAGCTTCAAAATCTTGCTTATTATCTTGTCGTGCTGCGCGCCCTTTTCAATCGAGACCAGTATCAGGTGCTCCTTTAGCGGAAACGACGCGATCTTTAGTTTTTCGCGCTCTGAGAGCGTGTAAATGACCTTGCCAAACTCGGGGTCAAAATCCTGCCGCATCGCGGTCCTGAGCGCAAATTCGAGGTAGAGCCTGCGCCTGTCCTCCTTTGGCTCAAGCGAATCGATGCCCTTTCGCATGCCGCCTGCGACCAAGTTGCCCATCTTGTCTATTGCCCCGGCAAACCTGACGGCCTTGTCTACCGCAAAAATCTTGTTGCACAGCTTTTCGTAATCGCTAGGCACGCCAGATATTGGCGCGGCGCTTGGTTATAACCATTCTTTTAAATATTGTCTCATGGGATGTTGTTTTTAAGTTGTCAGACATTGCAGTGAAAGAGCTGGACTGGTACTTGCGCGACCACCTGTTCAGGCAGTCAAATGCTGGCAAGACAATATTTCGCAAAGAGTCGCTCCCAAGCGAGATGGCTGCCCTGTACCTGAGGTACAGAAACGCGGACCTCCAGCAGCTGTCAGACACCATGTCACCAGTCATAGAAAGCCTGGCGGCAAGAAAAGTCATCGAGCAGCAGGGCAACGAGCTGAAACTTGCAGGCAGGATAACGCGCCTCCAGTGCGCCAAATGCTTTTACATAAACTACCTGACAGAAGCCGAGCCAAGGGCGTGCCTCCGGTGCCAGCACGGCGAGCTGCACGATTTTCCAAAGAAGAAACCTTGATATGAACTTCAGAGAGGCTCTCTAGTAGTGCAGCTGGAGAGCAGGAAAAAGTGGACTGTAAACGGCACATCGAGGACTAGGCCGGCGCAGGAGACTCTGGACAAGGTAGTCCCGCTGTCAAAAAAGATAGGAGTCACTAGGCTTGCCGACATTACAGACATGGATGTCCTGCGAATCCCAAATTATTCCGCTGTTTTGCCCGGCACCGAGGACTATATCTGGGTCTACAGCGGCAAGGGCCCGACAAGGGAGCACGCCAAGGCAAGCGCGCTCATGGAAAGCATAGAGCGCTACTCTGCATTGCCTTCAGGCGGGCCGCGCAAGTTTACAAGGTCGAGTTATTCTGATCTTGTGCAAAAGCACAAAGTACTGCATCCAGACGAGATAGTCGAGCCGATGCGGTTTGAATACAGAAATGATATGCTGATGGACTGGCTCCCCGGCCACGACTTGGCAAGCAACGAGGAAGTGATGGTCCCGGCGTCAATAGCGCTGTTCCGCTACAGCCCGCAGCCGCCGGCGGTCAACCCGTTTGCATACTTTCACACAAACGGCCTTGCTTCCGGCAACGTGATGGAAGAAGCCGTGTGCCACGCGCTCTGCGAAGTGATAGAGCGCGACGCCATGAGCCTTGCAGAACTGCGGGCAAGCGCCATACCATTCCACATCCTGCGAACAATAATGCATTCGCTTGCCGCAAACGGGTTGACGATACCGCCGATACCAGCAGACAGGTTCGCCGACGACCCGGGAGTTTTTCCAGACGTTGACATCTCTGAGGTAGAGTTTGAGCCTGTCAGAAAACTAGTCGACAGATTCAAGCAAGCCGGCATTTCTCTGATGATAAAGGACATCACCTCAGACACTGGCATGCCAACATTCAATGCAAGCAGCGTAGAGTGGGTCACCCATGACTACGGCTACTTGGCAGAAGGCCACGGGACGCACCCTGATGCAAGGATTGCGCTTCTTCGCGCGATAACCGAAGTGTCCCAGACAAGGGCTGCAAACATCCAAGGGGCAAGGGACGACTTGCGCAAGATAAAGTACGGCGAAAGCAACACGGACGACCGGCGCGCTTGGCAGTTCATGCCGTCAAAGAAAACGATCAAGTTTTCCCAAGTCCAGACGTTTTTCAACGAAGACATCTTGGACGACATCAAGCTTATTTTGTCAAGATTAAAGAGCGTGGGGCTTGGCCGCGTGATAATAGTCGATCTCACAAACCCGGAAATCGGGGTGCCGGTGGTTCGCGCAATAGTGCCGGGCCTTGAAACTTTCAAGATAACAAAATCTGTGATGGGCATGCGAGCAAGGGCGTGTTTTAGGCAATGGAAAAACCGGTAATATTTCTCGGGCCGTCGCTTAGCCACGAAAAGGCAAGGAAAGTCTTTGCAGAGGCAGACTATAGGCCGCCGGCAAAAAAAGGCGACTTTCTGAGGCTGGCCGCGGACCCTGACGTAAAGATGGTCGGGTTTGTCGACGGAGTCTTTTTGCAGGATTACCCGCCAACGCCAATTGAAGTGTACCAGCTGGCAAGGAAGGAAGGCATGCTCTTGGCAGGCGCGGCAAGCCTTGGCGCGCTGCGGGCAGTGGAACTTGAAAAGTTTGGCATGGTGGGCATTGGCAAGATATTCCAGCTGTACAAGAGCGGCAAGATTGACGCCGACGACGAAGTGGCAGTTACGTTTGACCCAGAAGGCGACTACCGGCTGCAGTCAGAGGCCATGATAGACATTCGCTACAACCTCTTTCTTGCGCACAAAAAAGGAGTCATGAGCAGGCAGGCAAAGAGGGCGCTTGCGCGAGTAGCCAAGGCGACCTATTTCCCGCACAGGAACTACTCCAACATCATTGAAGAAACAAAAAGCAAGCATCCGGAGCTTGCCGGCGACATAGACTCGTTCCAGAGCTATATCGCTTCAAGCAGGAAGAGCCTCAAGGAAATCGACGCAATAAAGCTCGTAAAGTACCTCAAAGAGCGCTCGCAATCGAGAGTGTAGCTTGCCAGTACACAGTCTGCAATATTAGCCTCCTGTCGACATTCTATCTCATGGCGGAAAGGAAAATGTACAAGTGCAAGGCGTGCTATGCCGTGCTCATGTACAAGATGGACTACGAGGATCACAAAAAGGCGACAAACCACCAGGAATACGAAGAGATGTGGATCTAGGGCGACTCGATTGTCGTGTTTATCTGCTTCACAAGAGCGGCTATGCTGACTGGTTTTCTTACAAACGCCTTGACGTCTATAGTCGGGAACATCTTTCTGAACTCTTCGTAATAGATCTCAAACGCAGTGAGGAAGCAGACCTTGACGTTGGCGTCTTTCTTCCTGACTTCGCGGTACAGGTCAAAGCCGTTGAGCTTTGGCATCCTGATGTCGATTATCATGAGATCATAATGGTCAGGCTGAAAGCTGTTGAGTGCAACCTGAGGATCGTTAAAGGCGTCGACTGAAAACCCGTTCTGCTCAAGGCCCCTCTTGAGCACAGTCGTGATGTCCGGCTCGTCGTCGACTATTGCCACCTTTCTCATTGCTAGATGAAGCTTTGCCGGCACTATTTTAATCCAATGGTTTCATGTTCCACCTGTAAAACTATATTCTTAAATCATCTCTGCACTGCTAGTGCATATATATGAAGATCTACACCAGGACAGGCGACAAGGGCGAGACCGGGCTTATCGGCGGCAAACGCACGAGCAAGGCAGACCCGAGGATAGTCGCCTACGGCGCGGTTGACGAGCTGAATTCTTCTATTGGCATGGCCAACTGCATACTAGCGGCGGGAGAAGTTTTTGCAGATCTTATCGACGTCTTTACAAAGGTGCAGAACGACCTTTTTGTTGTCGGCTCAGACCTTGCAGACCCGGACTATCCTGCAAGCAAGCACAACACTCCGCGCGTTACAGAAGACATGGCATCTGCGCTTGAGCCTGTCATTGACAAGTTTGAATCAGAGCTTACCCCAATCACGTTTTTTATCCTGCCAGGTGGGAATACTCAAGCATCTATACTCCACGTATGCAGGAGCGTGGCAAGGCGCGCTGAAACTGCAGTAACCGCGCTCGCAAATAACGAAAAAATCAACCCTGCAACCATGGTCTATCTCAATAGGCTGTCAGACCTGCTTTTTGTAGCCGCAAGGGTTGCCAACAAGAGGCTGGGCGTCTCAGATGTCGCTTGGCGCAAATAGCCTGTTAGCATTGGCAATTACATACTAACCTTAAAATCTCCAAAATGCTGCAGTTCCGGTAGAAGGCATTGGGCCAGCTCTATAACGTGCTTATCATACTGGCCATCACGTTGCTGATGGCTGTTACCGTGACAGTGCTAGCCTATTTTGTTGACCTTGTCCCGCCTCTGGTAGGCAACGAGACATCAATGACAGCGGGCATGCTTGCCCTGCGTGGCAATTAACTTTAAAGTCAGGTGCCTGTATCCCTCCACTGATATATGAGTAGCAAAGGCGGGGCCGTCTGCCCTTACTGCGGATCCAAGTTCAAGGACAATGAAGAGCTTTCAAAGCACATAGACAGGATACATTCTGGCTCTGGATTGCTTGAAGGCGACACGTCAAAATGGTAAATGACCTGACCCCTTTTTTTCATTCAATTTTGCAGCTAAAGTCAGTAAAGCGCGCCGGCTGGGTTTCTAAAGTAAAGATTGAAAACGCAGAGTCAGTCGCAGACCACACGTTTTCAATGTGCGCGCTTGCAATGCTTCTGTCAGACGTGTTGGGCCTTGACACGCAAAGGGCGATGAAGATGGTCATCCTGCACGACCTAGCGGAATCTATAGTGGGCGACTACATGCCCGGCGACGTCACCGAAAGACAAAAAATTGCAAAGGAAAAGAAAGCCATGAAGTCGATTCTGGCCGGCCTGCCAAAAAATGCAAGGACAGAATACGAAAAGATCTGGCTTGAATATCTGCAAAACAAAACTGCTGTTTCAAAATTTGTCCACAGGGTAGACAAGCTGGAAATGGCATTGCAGGCTTTACAATATGCAAAACAGGGCTACGACGGCAAGCTGCTTGCGCCGTTCTTTGCATCTGCAAAATTGGCTGTCGGCGACGAGGGCGACATTGTGAGCGAAATCCTAAACTCTTTAAAGCCCAATCAGGCTAGAAAATGACATGCAGTATTTCATGGCTCTCAAGATGGGCGAAAAGCGCGTTAAAGCCGCCCAAGAGTTGCTGACGCGCTATACGGGTCACGCCATGCCAGCCCTTGCCCTCAAGGACAACAAGAGCAACAACTGGGAGCCGGTGGGCGAAGAAATACTCTACGCTCTGGTCAAGGAAGACGCCGGCTACATGATCGCGTTTTGCGACAAGGCAGGCATTGCAAAGTCGATTGCCCAGTGGTTCAACGAAGA
>JAJPDY010000086.1 GCA_023252395.1 Nitrososphaera sp.
TTAAATAACTTGCACTCGAACCAACCACACATTATGATGGCTGAAGACATGGCAGAGAAAAAACTGCGCGGCTCCGGCGGTTATGCTATTGCCAAGATAACAGACGAAGAGCAAAAGAAGGGCAACCTAGGCGGCCCAGAACTCTTTCTGGCCGGCATCGGGAGGCTTGACGAAGACAGGTTTACAAAATACTATTGCAACAAGTGCGAAAAAGACTACGAGGGCTCACCCGCGATAGTGTATGAAAACCCAAATGAAGAGCTAGGCGAAGGAGTCACTCTGGTTGAAAAAGGCGAATACAAGTGCAAGACATGCAACTCCACGATTGCGCAGTACCGCAAGTTTGACGCTCCTGCCCAGCAAACTCAACAACAACAGGCGCCTGCCCAAGTACAGCCGGCAAGAGAAGAGCCGGTTGCTTCACCTGACATTGTGGTTGCCCCAACTACTACTGCCCCAACTGCAAGCGAAAATTATGTCCCAATCCAGTCGCTTGTTGGCATGTCTGCCTACGACGGCGAGGCCATGCTGCTTGGCAAGGTGGCAGAGATTGGCCTGAAAAAGGCAGGCGCCAATGCGCAGATAACCATCAAGGTGGGCGACAAGGAAATCCCGTGGGACGGCATTTCAAAAATAGGCGACATTGTCCTGCTAAAGAGTGCCAACGAAGCCCGGCAAACTCCGGCAGCAGGAGGCAAGTGCCGCGCTTGTGGGTTCCAGAACGAGGCAGATTCAGCGTTCTGCGCTGAATGTGGCGCCACTCTCAGCTAAGGATTATTCTGGCGTCAACCACCCTGGCGCCTTTTCCTTCTTCGAGCACCAAAAGCGGGTTGATGTCAAACTCCTTTATCTCTGGAAAGTCGACTACCAGCTGGGACAGGCGCTCAAGCGAATCGGCTATCGCCTTCTGGTCAGACGGCCTTTCTCCCCTTACGCCTTTCAAGAGTTTTATTGTCTTTATCGACTCGACCATGTTTGCTGCTTCGCGGCCGTCGATAGGCGCAACACGGAAGACCACATCCTTGAGCACCTCGACATAGATGCCGCCAAGGCCGAACATTATGACTGGCCCAAATGTCGGGTCCTGACTTGCGCCAAGTATGGTTTCCTTGGCAGACTTTACCATCTCTTGCACAAGCACTCCCTTTATCTTGGCGTCAGCCTTGTATTTTTTCGCGCTTTCTGTTATTGCGCGAAATGCCGCGCGCAGATCATCGTCGCTCTTTACTCCCACCTTGACTCCGCCTGCGTCTGACTTGTGTATGATATCAGGCGACGCAATCTTCATGACCACGGGGTAGCCTATCTCTTTGGCAGCCTTTACGCATTCTTCTTCGGTCGCGCCAAGTATGCTCTTTGGAGTCGGAAATCCGTATGCCCTGAGCACTTCGTACCCTTCCTCTTCTAGCAGGTTCTTTCTCCCCTGCTTGCGCACATTATCAAAAATCGACTTTACCTTGGCTTTATCCTTGGCGAACTGGAGCGCCGGCGCCTTGGTTGAAGCAGTGTCGATCCACTTCTTAAAGTTGTACATTGACTTGAGCGTCCTTATCGCCGGCTCTGAGTACAGGTAGTACGGGACTCCGCCTTCTGACATTATCGCCCTGTTCTCGACTCCCTCTGCAAGGCCCATCAGCGACGCAAGTATCGTTTTGTCCGGGAACTGGCGCGACATTTTTACCAGTGTTCTTGCAAGGTCGTCGTAGTTCAGAGTGGCAGAAGGCGTGCACATTGTCACGACAGAGCCGACGTTTGGATGCGCGAGGACTTCAAGTAGCACCTTTTCAAACCTCATGTAATCGGCGTCGCCTACAATGTCCACAGGGTTTCTTGGCGAGCCGTACGGCGGGATGACTTTGGATATCGCCTCCCGGATGGACGAGATGTCTGCCATTTTCAGCCCGTACCTAGAGCACGAGTCAGTCGAGATTATGGCTGGGCCGCCTGCATTTGAAACAATGACTACCCCGCCGTCTGGCAGCGGCTGCTTTGAAAACGCGGTGGCAAGGTCAAATAGCTCGCCCATGGTGTCAACGCGGATAACGCCGCACTGGGCAAAGGCAGCTTCATAGTTTGCGTCAGACCCGCCCAGCGCGCCGGTATGGGAAGCAGCAGCCTTGGCGCCTTCAGCCGTTCTCCCGGACTTTAATACGATTATCGGCTTTCTCTTTTCAATCGTTATCCTTCTAGAGATGTCCATGAAGCGCCTTGCGTTTCGAATGTCTTCCAGGTACATCACTATTACCCGCGTGTCTTCGTCTTCTGCCAAGAGCTCCAGGACGTCACTTTCGTCCATGTCCACCTTGTTGCCCATGCTTATGACTTTTGAAAAGCCGATGTTCTGCGCTTCAGCGTCTTCTACCGTTGCGGCGCAGATGGCCCCGCTCTGCGATACAAGCGCAATGCCTCCGTATTTCGGGGTGATTTTCAAAAACGTAGAATTCATCATGTTGTGCTTTGAGAGGCTCATTATGCCAAGGCAGTTTGGGCCAATGACTCGGATTCCATATTTTTTGGCAATCTCGCCGACTTCTGCTTCCAGCTTTGCGCCGGCTTCGTCGACTTCCTTGAAGCCTGCGGAAACAATGATGGCGCCCTTGATCCCTTTCTTGCCCACTTCTTCCATCACCGCCGGGGTAAACCTGCTGGGCGCTGCCACCACAGCAAGGTCCACCGAGTCTGGTATGTCAAGCACGTTCTTGTATGCCGTCAGGCCGCCCACGGTCGGGTTTGACGGGGTGACTGGGTAGATCTTGCCCTTGAAGTGCTTTGCAATGTTTCCAAAGATCGTCTTTCCGACGCCCGGCTTTTCAGAAGCTCCAATTACTGCAATAGACTTTGGTGAGAAGAAGATGGAATTGGACACGAGAATTCAAATCATGCCAAGATGGTTATAAATCCAGCGATAACTTTTATTCCCTATCACGATATGTCTGTTGCATGGTAAGCGGAATGTGGGTAGTGCTCGTGATCCCTGCTATTCTCGCCTTTATCTTTGGGGCGTGGGTTCTGTACAACATGATAGCTGACGTATCTGCAAGGGACGAGTCGCCATTTACCGTGGTAGGCCCTGACACTGTCAGGATGCAGGTAAAGCCTGGCAGCTAGAGACGCAATAGCTTTGTATATGACATTATAAGTTGATCGCCCATGGCAGGCGGCCTGTCAAAGATGGCTTTGATTTTTGTCGGCATCGGAATTGCAGCCGGAATAGGAATTACGCTTGTTGTTGTCAACAGCCAGACGCAGGGCATGGTATTTCAGAGAGTCGTAGACGAGTCTGAAGACAATCCCTTGCTGAATCCGTCAAACCTAAAGTCCTATGAGGAACTGCTTCGCGTAGGGGCTCACTACAAGTCCACTCTGGCAGCAGGAGAAGAGGGATTCTTTAACGCCGGTGCCAAGGGTGGAAAAGAGCCTTATGCCTTTGAGTGGAAGTTCAGCGACGGCGCGGTCATGAATGCGCAAAACGTTACCCGCAGCTTTGATTCTCCGGGCAGGTACACTTTTGACCTGACTGTCACTGACGCAAATGGCAAGCAGGACAAGAGCACGGCCATGTATGTCGAAGTTGGACCAAAGGATGGCTAAAAAGCAACCTTTATTTTTCAATTGAAAATCCTGTAATGCATTGAGTGCGATAAATGCCCTCGTAGATTCTGAAATGGACGGCCTGATATCGGATCTGCAGACTCTGATACGGCAGCCAAGCGTCTCTGCAAAAAAGCAGGGGCTGATGGAATGTGCAAACCTTGTAGCCCAGATAATGCGCAAGGCCGGCATAAACTCCGAAGTCCTGTACCTTGACGACAAGACAGTCGCGCCGGCGGTGTACGGCGAAGTCAAGTCAAAGTCAAACCCGGGCAGGACTATTTTGTTTTACAACCATTACGACGTCCAGCCAGAAGAGCCGCTTGAGTTGTGGGAGAGCGAGCCTTTCAGCGGCAAAGTCGAGGGCAACTATGTCTTTGGCAGGGGCTCGGCAGACGACAAAGGCGAACTGATCACCAGAATCAAGGCGGTCGAGTATTTCTTGAAAAAGACAGGAGATGTGCCCTGCAATGTCAAGTTCATGGTGGAAGGCGAGGAAGAAGTCGGCAGCGTGCATATCGATCAATACCTCACCCGGTACAAGGAGAAGTTAAAGTGCGACGGCGTGATATGGGAATTCGGCTACGTCGACGCCAAGGACCGGCCCATAATCAGCCTCGGGATGAAGGGATTGCTGTACGTTGAGCTGATAGCAAAGGGGCCGGCAAGAGACGCGCACTCTAGCCTTGCGGTGCTCATCGAAAACCCGGCGTGGCGGCTGGTCTACGCGCTCTCTACCATGCGCGACTCTGACGGCAAGGTACTGATAAAGGACTGGTATAAGGAAGTCCGGCCATTTACAGACCAGGAATTGTCAGTCATTGGAAGCGAGCCCTTTGACGAGCAAGAGTTCAAGCAGGAATACGGAGTCGACAGGTTTGTCGCCGGCGCGAAAGGCACAGATGCCAAAAAGGCGCTTGTGGGTATGCCCACCTGCAACATTGCGGGGTTCAACTCAGGCTACATCGGCGAAGGCGCCAAGACCGTGCTTCCGTCGCAGGCAATGGTCAAAATAGACTTTCGCCTTGTGCCGGACATGGTGCCGGAAAAGCAGTTGGAGAGGCTCAAAAGCCACTTGAAGGAACACGGCTTTTCAGACATTGAAGTGAAATTAATCCACGGCGAGGCGGCTGCCCGTACCGCGATAAACGACCCATTTGTAAAGCAGGTCGAGCAGGCTGCAAAAGAGACTTTTGGCTCCGCAATAACCAGCGTGTCTTCCGCCGGCACCGGGCCGATGTACTCTTTTGTCAAGGTGCTGCACGCCCCGTGCATCTCCATAGGCAGCACGTACATGTTCGCCCGCATCCACTCGCCTAACGAGTTTGCAAAAATAGACTTGCTGAACAAGACTACAAAGTGCATCGGGCGGATAATGGAAAAGTTTTCCTCCGGCTAGCGCCTATGGATAAATCTGCTGCTGAATTAATAACGCACCAGTCAGATCTATGACTGGTTGAAACGCGGCTATTACGTCTTGATTGGCGGCGCGGCCCTGCTAGTCGCCGGCATTGCAATAACTATCATCTGGGCATTGCCAATAGCCGAGCAGTTCCAGCGCGAAGCAACAGCCCTTCAGGGGGCCTCGCTTGGTGCAGGGCAGTCAAGGAACCTTTCACTTGACGTCACCGACACTTCAAAGCCCATTTCAGTCATCGTAAACTCTAAGGAGCAGGGCGTTACACTCGAAGCCGTCCTGATCGCACCCGACGGCAAGACGGCCATCAATTCTACGTTTGCCGAGAATACTGTGCTTGGTGCAAACCCGAAAGTTCCCGGAACGTACAAGCTGACTGTTTCTAACAAAGGCCAGACTCCAACTAGCATAGACGTTGTCTTTGGCCGCCTTCCGGGCGTAGAGCAGAATAACAAGGTAGACCTTGGCACGTTTGGTGGAGTGCTTGCAGGCGCTGGGGTGATCATTGCCGGCATTATCGTCATGATAGCCGGGACTGCCATACTCATAATTGACAGAAGACGGGTTTGATAGCTTACTGGTCAATTTCATTCTATGATATTTGCCGATTTCGGGCAAAGCATAGACTTGCAATATTTAACCGTGATGTAATTTTGTAAAATTACATACAGGTATTGTTATTCTGGCATTATCGCAATAGCGAGAGAATGCCATCTGTCATCAAACATAACGTCAATCGACAACATACAAAATACAAAACATTCGTTATTTGCGACTCCTGTTTTTGGTGCGCGTCGTTTTTGGTCAAGGATTACGAC
>JAJPDY010000087.1 GCA_023252395.1 Nitrososphaera sp.
GTCTGCTCGACAGAGCCGTTGAATTTTGATTGCCACAATTTCGCGACATATTCGCCGGCGGTATTCTTGTTTTCAAGGCGCCGCTCAAGTATGCCCAAAAAATCCGGCTTGACATCAAGATCAGACAGTCCCTTTCGTGCAAAGGCAAGCTGGCTTCGCACGGTCTGGATAATGTCAAAATGCACCCGGGCGTTAAAGCCGGATCTCACCACGGCCTGCCGCTCTTCCCTGACTGAAGCGAGAGGCCGCAGGTCCCTCTCCTCGTGTATCGCATGATGCAGGTAGCCTGCAAGGAACTCTATCATTGCCATCATGGTCTTTGGCGTGGGCTGGACCGACATCACCCGGGTTTCCACCCGGTAAAAGCCGGTGTTTATCCTTATTCTGGCGTCGTCGTGCCGCTCTTTTACCATTTCAAAATAGTCCTTTGCAACCACCGGCTTTCTTGAAACAATGTAGTCGATGTAATCCTCTACCCCGTCAAGGTACCGCGGTATGCTTGGAAAGCCGGAATTCTGCTGCTCTGTCTGGTCGTACAAATGAATCCTTGGCTCGTGGAGTGAAAATACTCTGCCGGCAAAAAGCCTGCTGTTGGCGCCGAGAAGTATCACTGCAGGTATCAGGTTGAGGATGTGGTTGAACATTTGCGCAGTAAAGTTCGGGTTCTTGCCCTGCAGGTGCAGGTGAAAGCCCTGAATGCCGGCAGCAGCGTGGAGCGCCTTGAACTTCTGGCCGTCAATCTCCACGTCAGGAATTTTGCTCTGCCACTTTGCAAGCTGCAGGTAGCGTGGCTTTTTGGTAATAAGGCCGTCTTTCAATATGTGGGGCGATGGGTTTGCGCCAAGGAACACCGGGAAAACATCATGTTTGTACACCTTGCTGACAACAGAATCTAGGTGATCGACAAACTCCTCAAACTGCGAATTCAGCCTGATAAGGCTGTCAAATGACACCGGCTCTGTCCGGTATTCCAGCTGGCACATGCCATATTCAAAATCCACGTCATGGTATTTTGCAAGACGCTCTATTACCGGCTTTGCGCTGACTGGCATCCCCTTGCTGTCGATAAGGCAAATTTCAATTTCGACTCCGACTTTAAAGTTCTCGTCGGTCCTCTTTGACTGCCTTTTGACAAGGGCTTTTAGCTCGTTTGCCTGCCGGGCTATTTTCTTCAATCAATACTAGAGAATCACTGTTTCTTAATCTGTATTTGCTAGCCCAGCCGGATTATAGACGAGTACGACCGAAGCGTCAGCTCTGCCTTGCCTTCCCTGCCTGCCCCTGCCGTAACTGCCGCGAGCCTCAGTCTGTCGCCAACGCCCAGCTTGTTGACTGCCGCGCTCTGGTTTCGCCATCCGACAAGCCTTATCTCGCCCGTGTCGTCGCCAATGAGAGTAGATGTCACGGGGATTGTCTCGCCGGATTTTGTGTTCACGTCGGCAGTCTCTGGCGGCTGCAGCACGATTGCCTCAATAACGTATGGGTCCTGTGACACCTGCACGTCCTTTATCTTGGCCTCGAATTTTGACAATTTAGGAAATGTAGAATCGTCGTCTGTGAGCCGGATGTACGAGTCGTCCTTTGACAAGACTACAGAGCTGCCAAGTACCCGGGATGGCACGCATTCTATCATTTTGCCGGGTTCTAGCTGGGCCGAGCTGACAAGCGTGTTGTCTATCGTGAGCGTGAGCGGCCTGCCCGCCCTGTCGACTGCAAGGCACATAAAGCTCCCCCTGCCGGTCTCCTCGCCAACGGAAATAACTCGCAGCGGCATCACTTCGACATCGTCCTGCGAGCCGGAAAACTGCATGATGGTGCCCTCGTCGCCATGGATCTCAAAATCCCCATTACCGTACTGAGGGTTGCCTTGCTTTACCTTGACTCCTATCAGGCGCACCTTTGCTCCTGTCTTGAAGACTTTTGGCATCCTTGATTCGTCGACGTTCCAAATTACTGCGCGAAGCGAGCGTGTGTTGTCTTCATTTGAAATCTGGAGCTGGAGCGACTTGCTTGCCTCGCCCCGCGGGTTTACAAATTCTGTCACGCGAGGGTTTGCGTTGACTACTCCGGCGACAACCGCGCTGTCCAGAGTGCCGGTAATGTCGCCTATTGAAATTGTTAGTGAATCAATAGTCGGGATGCCAGAGTCGTCGCGCACTGTCTCTACCGCGCTGTAACTTCCAAGGTTGATTATCGGCTTGCCGTCAAGCCCAGCCCTCACGTAGCCCTTGACTATCTTGATAATATCTCCAACCTGCAGGCCCATTTCGTCCGGGATCGCCACGTGCTTGTCCCACAACTTGACTTTAACCCGCGCGTCTTTGTCATAGATTACCAGAGTGCGAGTTGTGCTCTGCTCGTTGCTTTCCTTCCGGGTGAACTTGTGTACAGGATAAATGTTCATAATTCTGCCAGCTACCGTGACTTCCTTTGCCCCAATGTAGAGGTCCTTCAAGCCAGCCTGCATCTTTTGCGCATTTTCAAACGACACTCCGAGGTCGGCAGCGACTAGAAAAAGCGCGCCCTGATCAGTCAAATAGCCCGCGCCAACCTTGCGCTTTTTCTCGTCAATCATGTCCCTTACCTGCTCGGGGTTCAGCTCTGGCTTTTGCTGAAGCAAAGTTTCTAGCATTCCTTTAAAATCGTGGGATGACAAGCTTGCTGCGAAACCTCCAATCCGGAAAAACCATTGCCACGCACTTGCATATATCTCTTGAGAGAAAGGGAACAGTTTATCTAAAAAGCACCTGATAATACTGCATGCAAGAATTCGACCTGATAGTCATCGGGAGCGGCTCGGGTCTTGACGTGGCAAACGCGGCTGCACAGCACGGCATGAAAGTCGCTGTCATTGAAAAGGGCAGGATGGGCGGTACCTGCCTTAATCGGGGCTGCATACCCTCCAAGCTCTTGATACACAGCGCCGACGTTGCAGAAGTTATAAAGAGCGCGGGGCTCTTTGGCATAAAGGTCGACGGCTTTACTGTTGATTTTGAAAGCATCGTCAGCCGGTCAAGCAGAATAGTCGACTCTGACTCTGACGGGATAAAGAGCGCGTTTTCGCAGATAGACAACCCAAAGCTGTTCTCTGAGCAATGCAGGTTTGTTGGAGAAAAGACAATCGTAGTCGGCAATGAAACAATAAAGGCTGACAAAGTCCTGATCGCGTCAGGGACCCGGCCGGCTATACCAAAAATAGAAGGGCTTGAAGGGAGCGGCTTTTTGACAAGCGACGAGGCACTGAGGATGACAAAACAGCCACGCGTGCTCACGATAATAGGCGGAGGATTCATTGCGGCAGAGCTCGCGCATTTCTACGGCGCGCTTGGCACAAAGATCAACATCATACAGCATAGAAGCCTATTGATACCGCACGAAGACCAAGAAGTTGCAGAAAAGTTTACCGAGCTGTTTTCCAAGAAATACAACGTCTACCTCGGCTATGATACCGAGCGCGTGAGCAAGCAAAACGGCATGTTCCACACAAGGGCAAGGAACTCGTCAGGCAAGACAATAGACCTTGAATCTGACCAGCTGTTGGTGGCTACAGGCAGGGTCCCAAATTCTGACACGCTGGATCTTGGAAAAACTGGAGTAAAGGCAGACGAGAAAGGCTTCATTACAGTTGACAAGTACCTTGAGACAAGTGTGAAAGGGATATTCGCGCTAGGTGACGCGGTGGGGCGCTACCTCTTCAAGCACAGCGCCAACCACGAAGCCCAGTACGCATTTAACAACATCACGCACCCTGACAAAAAAGTTGCAGTCGACTACACTGCAATGCCCCACGCAATTTTCAGCTGGCCGCAGGTCGCCGGAGTCGGCTACACCGAGCAGGAGCTAAAGAAAGACAAGATAGATTATGACAGGGCTGTGTACCAGTACATCAACACTGCGATGGGCCAGGCAATAGAAGACAGGGACGGCTTTGTAAAGTTCCTAGTGTCAAAGAAAGGCGAGATACTTGGCTGCCACATAATCGGAAGCGACGCGTCGATCCTCATCCATGAAGTGCTAGTCGCTATGCGCCTTGGCGCCGGTATCGACAGTATCGCAAGGACCGTGCACATCCACCCTGCACTCTCGGAAGTAGTTTCCCGGGCGGCTTCTAACATTGCATAAATTAGGCTACAACAATGAGAGGCTAGCCAATGGACCCTTGCATTTCTGTCTCCGGCCTGCGCAAGAGCTACGGCTCTTTAAACGCGGTTGACGGGGTTTCATTCGACGTAGAATATGGCAAGGTGTTTGGCTTTCTTGGCCCAAACGGCGCCGGCAAGACTACCACGATCAGGGTCCTGACCACAGTTGTCCACCCGACATCAGGCAACGTCAGGATATTTGGGCAGGACATCGTCAAGCATTCTAGGGAGATAAAGAAGCGGATAGGAGTTGTGCTGCAGGAGCCGAGCTTTGAGGCAAACCTGACTGTCGAGCGCGCGCTAGAGCTGTATGGGCTGATGTGGGGGATGCCGGGCGAAAAGAGGCGCGACAGGGCAAGAGACCTTGTCGAAAAATTTGACCTTGCGTCTTTCAAGGGCATGAAAAATGACGAGCTGTCGATAGGCCAGCGGAGGAGGGTGCAAGTCGCTAGGGAATTCATGCACGACATGGACCTGCTGTTTCTGGACGAGCCGACAGTCGGCCTAGACCCTGCTGCAAGGCGCATGCTTCTCGACTATGTAAAAAAGCACGTGAAGGGAGGGCTGACGGTATTTTTTACGACCCACATCATGGAAGAAGCAGAATACCTGTGCGACGAAATCGCGATAATCAACAAGGGCAGGATAATCGCAACCGACACGCCGGCAGGCTTGAAGCAACGGTACGGAGGCGTCAAGGCAGTGGAGATAAGGCTGAAAGATTCTACCGCGCAGTCTGTGATGCACATCATTAGGCCGATAGCAGGTGCTTCTGCAATTGAAACACCGGCAGAGGGCACGATAAGGATAAGCTCGGCAGAGGCGCAGGAGATGCTTGTCAGGATTATTGAGTCGCTTTCAAAAAACGCGGTCCAGATAGAAAGCGTGTCTGTGAACCCGCCCACTCTTGAGGAAGTGTTCCTCACAGTCATCGGCAACGAAAAGTCCTAGATTCTCATTCTCAGCATTGACAGAGTCGCCAGAAAGAATGTAGCTGCGGAAATTGCAGCGATAATCCCAACTTCAATGTTGGTAAACGCGGTTATCTGGTTGAAGATGCCCGCCCGGGTGATGTCAACGATATAGGTGAGCGGGTTTGCGTAAAATGCTGCGCCTAGCGCCCCCGGCACCCCTTGGGTCGGGTAAAACGCGGTGCTCACAAACGAAAAGAACAGAAAGACGCTGTTGACAATGACGTTAAAGCCTTCGCTGCTCTTGAGCCGCGTGGATATGATTATGGCTATAGAGCCGAAAAATATTGCGCCAGCTATCAGGGCGTAGAGCACGTACATCGAGCCTACCAGCGAGGGCTGCGCGCTTCCAACCAGCGTTGGGGTGCCTGCGACAAGTATCAGAGTGGCGCTTGCAAGCCCCATCAGCATGATGGTGACGATGTTGCTGAGGATGTACTCCATCCTTGCAAAGGGCATTACCAGAATCTGCAGGAACATCCCGTTTCGCTTGTCGTTCCAGATTATGCTGCCAGCGACAGTCGAACTATTCATCATGTTAAAGCCAATCATGCCTGCTGCCAGGTACGCGGGGTACGGAACATTTGCAAGACCTATCTGGATGCCCTGATTGCCGATGAGCGCAGAATAAGAGTAGCCCGCGATAAAGATGTAGATGATTGGAAAGACCACCTGCCACACAAGGAAGACCTTGTC
>JAJPDY010000088.1 GCA_023252395.1 Nitrososphaera sp.
GAATGAAAATCCGTCAGTGGACGATATTATAGCCGAACTGCGGGAGAACGGTGTTGACGTTCAAGTCATAAAAATTTCAAACGATAACTGGATGAAAATGGATATGCTACGGAAGGAGAGCATCCAGCCAATAAGTCTAGACAACTAGCGCGGCTATCCTCATGTTTATTGTAATTGGGAAATATGACAAATTTTACCAAAATGTAATGCATAAATTTTGTTTCGTCTAACTTTATATCGACGCTCAAGACTTGCCTTCTGAATTCACCGTAAAAAAAGGTCCAACACAATGGGAAGCCAAAATATTTTCAGAAGATGGGCAAGAGATTGCAGAAATAAAAAAAGGAGAAATGTTCGGGTTTCAATTGGTGAGCAAAAAGGACAACCGAAAATGGTCGCTTACCAATAAAGTTGACGGGGAACACAGAAGATTCTCTTTTATTGTGAGGGAAGGAGAAAATGCCCTGCTGACAGTCAGGGACAGCATCTTTAAACATAACGGCAAGTTCTACATGCTCGCAAACCATCCTGAAGGGAAGTCGTGGAATGACTATGTTAACAGCTCTGTCAGGTACATTTCTAGACTCGACAACTTTCCTTATTCTGATCTGGCAGAGACAGATGAAAAGAAGCACCATCAAGATTTGAGGCACAAGCTAAAGAGATTTCGAGGAGTACGTGTCGGCGAAGCATCTGGATTGGGAGCAAGCCCAAGTGGGCATCATGTGAAAGTAGATCAAGAACTGGAAGACATTGGCCTGTTCCTTGCCGCAACTTCATACCTCATGTACGCCTCCGCCTAGACACAGCAATCTCTGCTGTCAGCATATCGTGAAAAGTATCGTTGTTCTACAATTGTAATAAGCTAAACTGCCGATCTTGGCTCTTGATGAAAGTCGAGCCAAACCGCGTCGGGCAGTTTCCTTTCAGAAAAGCCGATCCGGAAGAACGAAAACACAATTTTTCCGAAGTCCAGCAGCCGTATACCGAACAAGAAGTCATGCAAGAAGCTGACCGCTGCCTCCTTTGCGGTACCCCGGTTTGCATAGATGCCTGCCCTGTCCTTTTGGACGTCCGGGGCATGAATGAGGCTGTCGCAAGAGGAGATTTTAAGACGGCCTATGAGCGCATAAGGGAAACAAATCCATTGCTTGGCGTGACAGGTAGATGCTGCCCTCAATTGCAGGGCTTGTGCGAAGACGCCTGCGTTTTAAAATGGTCTGGCCAGCCAATCGGGATTGGGCTTATTCAAAGATATGTTGCAGATTGGGAGCGCAAGAACAAGCAACCGCCGCCGGAAATAGGCAAGGACACCGGAAAGAAAGTTGCAATAGTTGGGGCAGGCCCGGCTGGAGTGGCTGGAGCAGATCTGCTAAAAAGATATGGTCATGACGTTATCATCTACGAATCCCTTTCTGTGCCGGGCGGCACGGCCTGGTATGGTATCCCGGACTATCACCTGCCAAAAGACGTTTTGCTGCACGAAATAGAGCAAGTCAAAGAAATGGGAGTTGAAATAAAAACAGGCATTATAGTTGGCAAGGACATCAGTCTGTCTCATCTCTTGGATGAAAATGACGCGGTGCTGATCACTACGGGTTCAAAGGACACCCAAAGACTTGATGTCCCCGGATCTGACCTTCAAGGGGTGATAAACGGCTACGAGTTTCTTGAAAATGTCTTTGTAAACGGTGTCGATAGCTATTTGAAGAATCAAAAGTACAAACTTGGCAAGGATGTCGTCGTGGTGGGCGGAGGGGATACGGCTCTCGACTGCGCCAGAACGGCATTAAGGCTCACCAATGGTCAAGGCAGCGTCACAATAGCATACCGGAGAACCGAACAAGATATGCCTGCTGACCCGATAATGATCGAAGAAGCAAAGGAGGAAGGAGTAAAATTCAGGTTTCTTGCTCAGCCTAAATCATTTGAAGGTGACGCAGCTAACCATCTAAGTGCGGCAGTGATGGACACAATGCAGCTTGGCGCTCCTGACCAGTCTGGAAGGCGGCACCCGGAGCCAGCTCCGGGCAAGGAGTTTAAGATGCAGTGTTCCACTGTTCTATTGGCTATCGGCAGGGGGCCGGACTCTTTTCTGCAAAAACGTGCAGGTCTCAAGATGGGCAAGCACGATTCTATCTCTATCAACGACAGATACCAGACATCGATAAAAGGTGTTTTCGCGTCTGGAGACGTTACAAGCGGCGAGACCCTTGTCGTGAAGGCAATGGAATCGGGGCGTGAAGGGGCGCAACGGGTGCACGAATACCTTATGAACCTTGAGAACCAGCACGTGTCATTCTATGAAAGGTACTACAAGCAGAACCTGTATGACAGGATGCTCGAGGGACAGGTTGACATGGACCTTCCGCCAGACTAGACAGCAGCCTGGAATACATCCAATGCCAATAATCTTGGCTATGATAAAGTGCTCTTGTTGCCGGTTAGACTAAAAGACTCTCTATGATGTTAAAGTGAGTATAATATGAAAGTGATATAATCTAAAAAAGGCATCTGTAGCCGTGCAGTTTCGGGGACAGGAAATCAGACCAGCTTTAGTTGTAATAGATGCCCAGAATGCGTTTGTAAGCAATGGCGGCTCGTATAGCCGCTTGAAAATCGATATTTCCAATTACCGGGCCATGCTGCCAAAATTATTAAAGCTCGTCCGCGATTGCACAGCAGCAAACATTCCAGTGTTTTACACTCTGGCAGTAAGGGAGCCTTCAGGAGCTGACCTGCTCACCAAGACTCACAAGCTCCTTCCAAGAGCAAGAGAAGAGAGAGTTGAGAAAATCCCGATCTGTGTCAGGGGAACTTGGGATGCCGACATCATTGACGAGATCAAGCCGTTTGTCAATGAAGAGAACGTGATTCTCAAGAGGAGGGACTCTTCCTTCCACGAGACCGACCTTGATACCAGGCTGCGTAACTTGAAAATTGACACCGTTGTTCTTTGTGGGGTAGATACTTCGATATGCATAGAAACAAGCCTCAGAGACGCATTCAACCTTGGCTACGATGTCATGCTCGTGGCTGACGCGTCTGCATCTATGAACACAAAAAGGCACCAGTGCACCCTTGATGATGTGACAAGCTTTTACGGGCCAGTGCTCAGCGTGGATGAATTTTCTAGCCACCTTGTGGGTCTCCCGGCCAGTGAAACTAATGCCGTGGCGCCAAGGGCTGATGACCTTGGACGGTCTAGCGAACCTTCGTAAAATCTTTGTGTGATTCTTGCTTGACCAGCACCTTCAGAATCAGGATTAACGCGTAATAAGGCAGATTGTAAAATGCCGCAAGGGCGGCGACATCTGTGCCAAAAAACTGCGAAGCAAAAACTACCACAAGGCTGTTGTTGACGTAGGTCATTGCTATCAGCCCCACTATCCCCAAGTCCCTTTTCTCAGCATTGTCTTTGCCGCGATGTTTGATGCTGCCCGCAATGTAACCTATCACGCCGTATGCTGCAAACAATACAAATGCTGCAGTTATGTTGACAAGCGCAAAGCCAGGTTCTTTGAAAAACAGGTCTGAAAAATCTGCAAACACTCCTAGGTTTATCAGAGACACAAGGACGATAGAAACAGGGAAGGATCTCTTGTCAACTTTTTGTGCAATCGTTGGCCACTGCCTTTTTGTAAACCAGCCTGCAGCTATCGGGATAAAGAGAGCCACTGAAAGCAGAAAAATCATGTTTCCAATTGGTATCTCAAATTTGGAACTGCCTCCAAGCAAGAGGTACACAAGAGACGGAAGTACAATTGGAACGCCCAGAGAGGTGACAATTACCATCCCTACGACAAGCGGCAGTTTCTTGCTCTTTTCAACAACGTTGATTACAAACGGCGCCCCGAGACCTGTAGCTATTCCTGAAAGGAGCAATACCGGGACTGCAAGCGGCTCGTAGACCGCCTTTGTCACAAAATACATCAACAATGGAAGCGCCACGAGTTTGACAACAGACAAGACTGCCAGCCTTGCTGGTTTTCTAAATGTAGAAGCTAGGTCGTGAAGGTTCAGCCTGATGAGGTTCAAGAACAAGAGAAGCCCGAGCCAGACAAGCAGGTATGGTTCAAAGATGATGCCAAAGGAGGGCAGCAAGATGCCTGCAGCCATTGAAGCCGCGATGGCGACCAAAAGCACAAGGTCTTCTGTTTTCAGCTTATCTGCCAAAACTGATGATAATTTGTCGTCGCGTTGCGCTCGTACCACTGCAACTATACAATGTTGCCACTATCATAGAAAAATGGTTGCGCATAAAGTATAATTCAGTAAGTCAATTGCCCTCTTTGTTTAAGCTTTAACATTGATGCTGCGCATATTAATTTAGAATGGAGACCACTACAACTGTAAAAAATGCAAAAGCCGACCGCGCCGTCGACGATAAAGTCTCTGTCATCTTTTGCACCAAGAACTCTGCAGATACTATTCAGAACGCGATAGAGGCCGTGAAGGAAAGCAGCTACCACCCTGAAGCGATAATCGTAGTCGACGGCTTCTCTAATGACGGGACCGCGGATGCAGCAAAACAAGCCGGGGCTACAAGCGTCATTACCCAGCCGGAGAAAAAATTTCCCGGCAAAGGTATAGCCATGAAAGCCGGGATAGAAGAGGCAAAGAAGGCTGGAGCAGACATTGCGCTGTTTCTTGATTCTGACATAAAGAACCTGTCCGGTGAATGGGTGGACACGCTAGTTGAGCCTGTAGTGCAAAGCGGGTACGACATGACAAGGGGATTCTATGAGAGGCAGCCGAGGGACGCGGCTGTCACAAAGCTGATTGCAAGGCCGATGCTTTCCGTATTCTTTCCAGAGCTTTCACATTTTGAGCAGCCACTCAGCGGCGAAGTCTGCGCCCGCATGCAGGCTTGGCAAGATCTGGTGAACATGGAAAAAGAAAATTCAGCGAAACCTCCAGACGGATGGGGAATCGACGTGTGGTTCCTCATAGAGGCAGCGATGTCTGGCCACAAGATAAAAGAGGTGTTTCTGGGCAGAAAGGAACACACTTCTTTTGACGGATATAGAGAGGACATTGGCAAGCTCCACAAGATGTCAGAACAGGTGTTGTTCACCATACTGCATGAAGCAGTCAAGCACAAGAGGTTTGAGCACTACGACAAGATAAGCCTGTGATTACTCTATTTCGGCAGCCATGCGGCTAGACCCTTTGAGTGGCGTCAGCGATTCAATCACGCTTCGCAAGCCCGCCTTGTAGCTCTCGATTGAAAATTTCGAGATTGATTCGCTTATCTTGTCCCGCTCTGCCTGCAAGTCGTTGTCAGACGCTATCAATATCTTGCCGATAACGTCTGCAGCCTGCTGATGCGTGTGGAACTGGTAGTACTCGGGCACAAATTCCGTATAGCCGCCTTGGTCGGGGACAACAGGGATCAAGCCTGCGCTCATTGCCTCGACTATAGATATTCCAAAGGGCTCTCCTGCCAGAGGGTGCAGGTATATTTTTGACTGCCGCATCAGCTCCAGCAGGCGGTCAAAGCTAGCATCGACTTCGATATGGATGCTATCATCAAGGTTGTAGCTCTTTATCATCTGTTTTAATTTGTCCAGATATTGCTCGTCGCCAGACGCGATATTTCCAACCAACACCGTCCTTGCCTGCATATCCACGTCCTTTACAAGGATCTTGCTGATCTCTATTGTGTTTTCCAGCTGCTTGTCTGGGCTGAATCTGGAAACGACAAGAATTGTGTTCTCCCTCTTG
>JAJPDY010000089.1 GCA_023252395.1 Nitrososphaera sp.
TTCCCGTTGCAATCGGCCTGCTATTTGCGTCCCAGCTGATCATGCCTGCCTTTTCTTCAGTAATCACTATGAATGATGCAATCGGGGGCTACTCTGTCAAGGAAAACCAGCTTGCAATAAAAACTGGCGAAGCTTTGAAGTCGCTTTATGACAACGGCAACATTATGATCCTGACTGGCTCTGGACTTGAGCAGCGGGTAATGATAACAAGCGGGATAGCCCTGAAGAACTTTGACGAAATCATCGAGGGAAGCACATGGAAGGCTTCATTCAAGGAGCCTTGGGCTTATGATCGGTGGATGGTCATAACAAGCAGGCCCGGTACGGATGCCTTGACCACGACGCAATACTGGCTTGACAGGCAGGACGAGCTCGACCAGCACTATAAGGTGGCATATGAAAACGAATTCTACAAGATAATGGTCCTGCGCTAATGCAAAAGATTAATTCCTGTTCCAGTCCTGCATAATTTCACTTTGGTCCGGACAGCCGCAGTTGCAATCACAAAGCACGGCATCGAAATAGCGCGCAGGATAAAACAGAAAATGCCCGAAGTTGAGATATATGTGCCGGCAAAGCACAGCGACGGCGGCTCTGACATTACCTGGTTTTCAGAGCAGAGCACACAGCTTGTCGGCAACTTATTCAAGACACATGATGCCCTGATCTGCATCTTTTCTCTTGGTGCAGTCATCCGGATTATCGCGCCACATCTTGTGGACAAGAAAAGCGACCCTGCAGTGATAGTAATTGACGACAGGGCAAGCCATGTCATTAGCACGCTATCGGGGCACCTTGGCGGGGCAAACGCGCTTGCCCGGCTCGTTGCTTCATTTCTTGACGCGCGGCCAGTCATCACAACTGCGGCAGACGTCAATGAAACTATCGCAGTAGACTTGGTTGGCAGGGAGTTTGGGTGGACAATAGAGAATTTTGCTAACGTGACCAAGACCAGCGCGCTGATGGTAAACGAAGAAAAAATCGCGATCTACCAGGACGCTGGCGAAAAGAACTGGTGGCATGCGCCGCTGCCAAAGAATGTTGCAGTTGTTGAAAGTATCGACCAGATAAAGTCGTCCGAGTTCAAAGCCGGGCTTGTCATTTCAGACAGGGCAATTGCAGACCCGGAAATCGTGGAAAAGTCTGTCATTTACCGACCAAAATCATTGGTTGTTGGCATCGGCCTCCACTGGGACACGAGCAAAGATGTCATCGAAATGGGCGTCAAGACAGTCTTTACAGAAAAGGGGCTGTCGTTTCAGAGCATAAGGAATATTTCAAGCGTCAACCGCGGGGCAAAGGTGAAAGGGCTTGACGAATTTTCAGCGCAATATGGCATACCTGTTGAGATTTATGAAAAGGACAAGCTGGCCGCGATTAATGTTCCAAACCCATCGCCGACGGTTCAGAAATTTGAAGGCACGGCAAGCGTGTCTGAGGCGTCGTCGCTCCTGAGCTCAAAAGGCGAGCTGATAGTGCCAAAGCAAAAGTTCCCGCCAAACCTGACGGTGGCTGTCGCGCGTACCATCGAAGCAAAACCAGCATGATATAAATTCCATAAACTGCCTGCATGTTTGCTTAATAAATGTAAAATTGTTCCTTACGAATAAATTAATTTTAAATACTTCTTTGTCGTATTGTAATTTTGATGTGACATGTCAGAACCAGCAATACTCCACTGGGAGCGTGTCATACACAAAAACGTGAGATCAAGCGACGGCACTGATGTTGGAAATATCATTTCAGAAGCAGGAGACACGTTTACCGTGATGCAAGGCACGCAACGCGAATACAACATTCCAAAATCTGTAGTGGAAGGCTTTAACGGGTCAGAAGTCAGCCTGTCAATACCATATTCGGAAGTTCTAGGGTACAAGGTTGCATGATTGTACCTCCCCCTTTTTTTGAAACAGACAAAGATATTATAGCCTGAAAAATTTACTGGATGCACACGCTCATGAAAAAGGCGCTCTTGATAGTAGACAGGGGAAGCAGGGAGCCTGACGTAAGGCAGGAGCTCAAAGAGATCTGTTTGCTGGCAAAGAGCCGGGCAGGGTACGACTATGCAGATTACTGCTTCCTCGAGGTTCTTCCGCCGTTTATTTCTGAAGGGATAGAAAAGTGCGTCGACAGCGGCGCTGGCTTTGTTACAATAATGCCGTACTTCCTGTATCCGGGCATGAAGCTAAAAGACACTGTGAAACAGAGCGCCAAGATAGGCAGGGATAGGAACCTGAAAATGGCGATAGCAAAGCCGCTCAGCTACCACCCGATGATGGCCCGGCTCATTGCAGAGCGGATAGGCGAGCTCAAAAAAGACAAAAACATCGACTATCCTGACAGCGAATGCGATGTCGTGCTGATAGGCCATGGGAGCAGCGACAAAAATGCCCGCGACGCATTTGTCCACGCTGCAAGCGCCATCAGGCCGCGCTACAAAAGCGTCCACTTTTGCTTTCTAGAGCTTGACTCTCCAAACATAGAGGAAGGGATTGGGCAGGCCGTTGCCAGCAACCCAAAGGTGATACTGATGATGCCATATTTTCTGCACAGGGGCGCTCATATCAAGACCGACGTCATAAAAGACGTAAATGCCGCGCTTGAAAAGCACGGATTCAAAAACGCGTTCATGTCGCGCCACCTCGGAGTAGACGAAAAGCTAGTTGACCTAGTCATTGAAAGGGCAAGGGAGGTAGAAAAAAGGCTTGGCGTCTGACCACCATAGCGGGACTGCAGCAAGCAGAAAGATGTCTGAAAGGGCGTTTGACATTGAAAAGAAGAGCTTTGAAATCATTGACTCCGAGATAGGGCACCACGGCTACAACGAAATGCAGTGGGCAATTGTCCGGCGCGTGATACACGCAACAGCCGACTTTGACTTTGCCGGCAAGGGCAAGATCCTGTTTCATGAAAAAGCACTAGATTCTGTGTTTGACGCGATCAGAAACAAGTGCACAATCGTGACTGACGTTGACATGGTGCTTGCGGCGATTAACAAAAAGTCGCTTTCAGACCTTGGCCTGAAAACTGCTTGCTACATATCAGATGGCAATGTTGCAGAAGAAGCCCGCAGGCTAGGCAGGACAAGGTCCGAGACTGCTATGCGCCACGCAGCCAAAGCGATGGATGGAGGAATTGTAGCGATAGGCAACGCGCCCACCGCACTTTATGAGGTGATAAACATGGTAAAGGAAGGAGTTACAAGACCTGCGCTCGTAGTTGGAATCCCTGTAGGCTTTGTCTCCGCGCCTGAATCAAAGGAGGAGCTTGCCAAGGCAGACGTGCCGTTCATAACCAACATCGGCAGAAAAGGTGGAAGCCCTGCGGCATCTTCGATAATGAATGCGATATTGCTGCTGTACCAGAGCAAGCTATCTGCGTGAGTATCTTGTACATACCTGCACCATTCTTTTGGGCAATTTGCTGTCTGCAAAGTGAAGGTGCATGTACGCCGCCAGCCCGCTTTCGCTGATGATAAAGCCATCCTTGCCGTCCATCACGCCCTTGCCTTTTTTCATGGAATATGCAAACCTGCAGTCGCCTGCAACATTCTCGATGGCTGAATAGTGAAATTCGTGACCGCGAAGGCGCGTTTTGCCAAAAACCGGCCCGTCGCAGTCCGCCTCGGTGTAGTTCAAAGTAAGCCTGCTTGTCATGAGCGTGTCTGCGTCTATCAGACCTGCCATTTTCCTTGCCTTCTTCTCTCCCTTGTACCCGCTTATCGATCTGGTAAGATACATCAGCCCGCCGCATTCGCCGTAGATTGGCATCCCATCCTGCACCGCCTTTTGCACAGACTTTATCATTTGCTTGTTTTTTTCAAGCCTGTCTGCAAGAACTTCTGGGAACCCCCCGCCAAGAATTATTCCCTGTATGTTTTCTGGCAGCCGCGGCTCTTGCACAGGGCTAAAGAAGACCAGCTCCGCCCCATGCCTTCTCAACGCGTCAAGGTTGTCAGCGTAGTAAAAGTTGAACGACTCGTCAAGCGCAACAGCAATTCTAGCTCTACTTACTGGCGGCTTGGCTTGCAGTGGTACGTCTGGCAGTGGGCTAGAGCTGCACAGGTCTATTATCCGGTTAATGTCGATCTGGTCTGAAACGTATTTTGCCGCGTCCAAGATCATTTTCTTTTTTGTTTCGTGGAGCTCTGGCGCGGGGACGAGGCCGAGGTGGCGCTCTTCCATCCTGATTTCGCTGTTGCGCCTTATCATGCCGACAATGGGCGCCTTTATCTTGCCTGCAAACGCTTCTGCGATATAGCCGGCATGCCTCTCGCTTGCAACATTATTCAAAATAATGCCTGCTATCTTGATCTTGCTGTCAAAGTGCATAAAGCCAAGAACGATTGCCGCTATCGACCGCGCGCCCTTGCTGGCATCAACAACCAGTATTACCGGTGCATCCAGCAGGCTTGCCACGTGGGCCGTGCTTGCAAAGTTGTCCTTGCCGGACATGCCGTCAAACAGGCCCATGACTCCTTCAATTACTGCGATATCAGCGCCTTGGCAGGCATTTGCAAAGCATTCCTGCACTCCCTTTTTGCCCATCATCCAGACGTCCAAGTTGCGTGACTGTCTATCTGTCACAAGCGTGTGGTAAGACGGGTCGATAAAGTCCGGGCCGACCTTGAACGGCTGGACCTTCAGCCCCTTTTTGTAAAGGGCGTGCATTACAGCCACCGAAACCGTGGTCTTGCCGACGCCGCTTGTCACGCCTGCAACTATTATCCTTGGAACTCGCACGCCTGCCTCCGGTTGGATTGTTTTCAATTTTAACTTTCTTTAGATTGATTTTTATCTTCATGCACCCAACCATGGGAAAGATGCCAGCTGAAAAGGGCCTTGTCATAGTCTACACGGGCAAGGGCAAGGGCAAGACCACCGCGGCCCTTGGAATAGTCCTTCGCGCTGTTGGGCACGGCTACAAGGTTGGCATGATCCAGTTCATCAAGGGCGAGTGGTACTATGGAGAGCTCACAAGCTCAAAGAGGCTCGAGCCCGAGTTTGAGATGATTGCCGCAGGCAAGGGCTTTGTCGGGATAATCGACGACGACCACCCAATCGAGGATCACCAAAAGGCGGCCCAGGCGGCAGTCGCGCTGGTGAAGGAGAAGCTTGCATCAGGCATCTACGATGTCATGATACTGGACGAGATCAACTATGCTGCAAAACTCAACCTGATATCAGAGCAGGATATCCTTGACATCATTGCAGCAAAACAGGACAAGACTACACTTGTCCTGACAGGCAACTATGCGCCAGAATCCGTAATTGCCGTCGCCGACCTTGTGACAGAGATGAAGGAAATCAAGCACCCCTACCAGAAGGGGATAAAGGCCAAAAAGGGCATCGACTTTTAGCGCTTATCTTGTTTGTTTGCCATACTATAGCATGAGAAAGGGCAGCAAACGCACCAAACGGACCGCAAAACGCAAGACAACTACTGCCAAGAGAAAGGTTGCAAGGAGGAAAAAGCCTACAGCAATCACAATTCGCAGGTCAAGCGGCAGGAAAGAAAAATTCAACGTCGACAAGATGGCTCAAACAACTGGCAGGTCAGGCGTGCCGTTTCTGATGGCAAGGGACATCGCAAAGAATGTTTCAAAAAAGATCAAGGCAGAAGCCAAGGGACGGGACAAGAAAACCGTGACAGCCGGCAGGGT
>JAJPDY010000090.1 GCA_023252395.1 Nitrososphaera sp.
CTCCTTGGGCATCTTTTGCAGTATCTTTTCCAGCAAATCATGCATTTCCTTTTTCTCTGCCTCTGTCGTCTTGCCTTCTATGAGGTTTATCGTGAACAACCACAGCCTTGCCTGCACCACGTTTTGGTGGAACATCGCTTCCTGCTCGACCTTCCACTGGGTCTTTCTGTGCCAGTATCCTATCACTATTGAAAGTGGCACGTATATTATAATAAAAATGACGGCAAAGATCCAAGGGTTGCTGAAAATAGTAGATTGGAGGAACGTGACTTGCTTTATCAGGAGGGCATACTGGATTGTGATAAAGTTAAGGAAGGTCATGGCAAATACAAGGTAGATGGTGTGACCTTGGCGAAAGTCGAGCCAGCGTCGCCTCATCCAATAATTCTTTTTGTTGTACAACGACGCAATTTTGCCTTTTTTGAGTGTCAACACAATTCTTTCTTAACCGGAGATCGTATAACACTTGCGTATTATCGGTTTAACACTATCTTATGGTAGAATAATCTATTACAGTAAACACAGCCGGCGAGCTGCCGTCAAACTGAACAAGATAGACGTGTTCTCCCCGTCCCGCTAGCGCTTCGGCGAGGGCCTGCTGGTTGTCTGAAAAATGATAGCTCCTTTCGCCCTCAAGATACAGCTGCATGAATCCCAGCCAGTGCTTTTGACCTACGATAGCTGCATCGCGCTCGGTATTGCTGTTTATCCATGCAATCGCGGATATCATTTTGTCGTTGTCCTTTAGCTGAATCGAATTGAACTGCATTGTGACAGGGCTAAAGTCTTGAATGTTGTCGCGTGTGGCCGCAAAGGGAAAAAAGGGCGCATCATAAGGCAGCAAGGCAAATCCAAGACCCGCCACCATGAAACACGACAGAACAGCCGCTGCCAGGCTGGCCGAATACTTTACTTTACTGAGCAGCTTTATGATTCCGTGGCCTGAGAATATAGAAAGAAAGATGCCGGCCAAAGTAATCCACCTGTTGGCGACAAGCGTTTCTGCATTTGGAAAAATAATCCATGAAAACGATGCCGCTATGGTGATCAATAGGCCGATTTTTAGCAAACTATGCGTTTTAGCGAATCCAATAATGGCCGTTGGAACCAGCAAAGCGCCCATGACGAGAAAATATATCATCAGGTTCGTGGGACCATAAGACGTAACGGTCTCAGGCAAACTGGCGTCAGGAGTTCCAGGCAGCGCAAGATGGTCTTCTATTCTATTCCATATCCAGCCGTTGTTGCCAGAAAACAAGAACAGCAATGCAAAAAGCGTTATTGCAGCAATCGTGCATGCAATTGCAGCCCTTGTTCTAACAATCAGGGAATAGATCAAGATGGTGGCGCAAAATAGCGCCCCTATCTGCCTGTCAGAAGCAGCAGTAACCCCGGATAGAAAAACGCCAAGAGCAATCGTCTTCCATCCAGCATCTCGCCTTCTGCCAATCAGTACAAAAACTAGAATCGCCGTCGAAAGCGCAAAAATATCTCGGTGTTCGTCCCAGCTAGCCCTCAAGACTGCCAGCTGAAACATTACAAAAATAGCAAGAAAGATGCTCCAGCCAACGCTTTGCTTCATTAGCGACCGGCTGGCTGCAAATATGACGGCTGAGAAAAATCCAAAAGTAGCCGTAGCGCCAGCGACCACGGTCCAATATGGGCTAAGCAACCCTGTCAAGTTTATTGCGTGGAGCAAGATCACGTACAGCGGAAACTGTCCTGATACAACGTGCCAGTAGGAATCAAAATTAGCTACTACTGGTAGATAGTAATTTATCACGTCGTATCCTATTGGATAAGGGTATGCCACCAGCTCTGGAACTACCCTCAACACAACGCCTACCGCAAAAACAAAGATTATCGCATGCTTTTCGTTGACAAAAAGCTTGTACCTTGAAAGTGTAGCGTATGTCCACAATCATATTTAAAAGGCAAACAATGCTTTTGACAGTTATTGCCAGCCAAGAGGAAGGCTAAAATAAACTCTCAGGAAGAGCAGACGCAACTGCTTCGCATGATCCTTGCGGAGCTTCGGACGCTAAACGCCAATATGGCAGCCAGGCCGGTCATACCAGCCATAGCAGAGCCTAGCGCACAGGAAAATCCTGATTCTGACGATGAAGAGCTTGAATATTTTGAATAATTACTCGTATTCGTACGCTGTCCGGTATTCCTGCAGGAGGACTTGCTTTACGTTTTCCACCAAGTCCTTCATTTCCTTTCTGTCGTTCAGTTCGTTCTTTCTCTTTGTTTGAATCCCAAGCGAATTTAGTTCGTTTGACCAGTACCCTTCCGTATCGAGCTCCCTGCTCATTGCAAGGAAAAATGAGAACAATCGATTTATGAGATCACGAAGATTTAGCTGGCGGCAACGTTGGTTTTCTTTAAATCCTGCCGGCTTCTTTGAGGCGTGCTAGCATCCTCGCTTCGCCTTCCTTAAAGCGCCTTCTGTCCTCAGGCGTTTCAAGAAGGAGCGCCGGCACTTTAGTCGGCCTGCCGTTTTCGTCCAGCGCGACCATTGTCACAAACGCAGTCCCTGTGCGCACCCTTGTGCCGTTGTCAAGGTTCTCCGACTCTATGGCAACCTCGATTTCCATTGACGACTTGCGCACATAGTTCAAAAGGGCTGAGAGTATCAGCGCATGGCCGATGTATACTGGCTTTAGAAAAGTCATCCTGTCGATACTTGCGGTGACGCAGTTTGTGTTTCTTGCATGCCTCTTTGCCACAATGCCGGCAACCAAGTCGACGTGCTTTAGTATCGTGCCACCAAAGACGTTGCCCATCGGGTTGGCATCTGAAGGGAGCATGAACAGAGTCATTTCCGTTTTTGATTCGCGCGGGCTCTTGCCTGCCTTTTTCTGAGATGCCAACAGGTGGATAGTAAGGTGCAATCTATATAAAATCTTGGAAACGCGCTAGAGGGCGTTTACCATTCGAGTCATCTTCTCCAGGCTCACTTCAAACCCAAAGCGCTTTTCCTCTTTCTTCATGTGCCGGTACATGCTCATCAGGAGGTTTACATGCCTCACTGTGCTCAATTTTCCATCCATCTTGAGCCTGACTACGCGGTAGACGTCGTCGTAATAATCAAACCTGTCAAGCACCTTTTTCCGGTACTGCTTGGTGTCGAACTTGCCGTCCTTGCTCTTGTCAAGCACTTCTAAAAACAAGTCGCAGCAAATGAGCGACGGGATTATCCCCTCTCCCAGCATCGGAAAGACACAGCCTATCGACTCGCCTACCCCTATGACGTTGCCGTCGTAAAACGGCTCCATTCGCTTTGGAGGGGCAAGCCTGATTGGCCTGCCAACTTTTTTCACGATCCTAGCTTCTGGGTGCTGCTTGAAAAACTCGGCGACTCCATAGTATTTTTTCTCCACGTCGCCGGCTCCCATGTAGCCACGCTCTTTGTCAAGCGGAAAATACCAGAAATACCCTTTTGCCCCTTTGTAGCCGATAACGTAAAACTCGTCGATCCCGTGCACGTTCTCTAGCAGGTATTCGTACGCAGGTATCAGAAAGTCATCCTCTGACTTTGGGAGGAGCGTGCGGTGAAGGCCGGTGCAGTCGATCACGTAATCGTATTTTTCAAACGGGAACGTCTCTCGAGTGACCTTAGACCCGTATGTGACCTTGACGCCCTTTAGCAGGGCGTTTTCCCACTCGTGCTTGTTGTAACTTACCAGACCTCTCAGCTCAAGGTATTCTTCCTTGTTGTCTGGCAGCTCCATCCGAAGCATCTTGCCGACATGAAAAACATAATCGTCAAAGTCAAGACCGGCCTGCTTTGAGAACTTTTCAAGCATGTGCCGCGACGCGCCCCACGCGCATACTGGCCAGTGGTTCTCTTTTTTTGAAGCCTCAAAGATCTCTACGTCGTGCCCGCGCTTTTGGAGCATGTTGCCAAGGTAGCTGCCAACCACGCCTGCTCCGGCAAGGGCAATTCTCATCGCAGTGACTGTCTGCCAGTTTACTTATAATTCTTGTCTAGTTTCTTCTGTATACCTGTCGGCAATGCGGTAGCGGACGTACTTGTCGTCAGGCGAGTACTTGGGCGGGTGCGGGTCTGTAGTCGGAGAACTGCATTTTGGGCACTGGTGCTTGAGCGTGTAAATGCTGCAATTCTGGCATTTGCGTATTAGGTGCTTCATGCCACTTGCCCTTGCTGGTGTGCCTTTTTCGACTCTTCGCGAGAGAAATTAAAAGTGCCATGCTGCTTTTCAATGGAAGAGCGCATCTTTTCCACTGTATTGTTCATGGTCTTTTCGGCGACTTTGAAGTTTTCTGCCATGACTATTATTCTGTACCTGGGCGCCCCGATATATGTAACTAGAGATCTGGCGCCGGCTTTGCTGCTTTCCGCGCCAGCAAGTGTGTTCTTGATGACTTCGATGCCGTCAGGCCTTTTTAACGAAATCTCCATTACGCCTCTGACTTCTACCAGAGGTATCTGAATTTTGCTGCTCTCCTCCTCCATGGCTTGTTTTATTTCAGGCGCAAGGTCAAGGTTCTGGATCGCGTCCGGGCCTTTCCTTGCAATTGCCTCAAAAGCGTCATAAACATAATCGTGTTTTTGCAATATCTTGTCCTCAATTTCGGCAACCTGCACGTCTGTCAGCTTTAGCTTTGACTTGACAAACCCCATGAATGCGGCCGCCTTTTCGTTCTTTTTTACCTCTATCAGCTTTGACTTGCGCTCCTCGCTTGATACTTGCTTGAGCGAAGTGTCGACCTCGCCCCTTGTCTTGTTGACCCGGATTACCTTGAGTACTAACTTTTGTTTTGGCCGGACGTAGCGCTCGACATTTCTGATCCAGCCTGTCGCGATTTCAGAGATGTGCAAAAAGCCTGTCATGTTGCTGTATTCGTCCAGAGTGACGTACGCGCCGTGGCCTGTTACTTCCTTGATGGTGGCAATCACAACATCTCCTTCTTCAGGAAGCCTCTGAACCTCGCCGGTGGCAGCCATTTGCTAATTACGATAGACGGTGCAAATGTTATACTTTAAGATTCCGTTTCGGAATCATGTACACATAGAGACCGAATGCTGCAAACAAGTATGGCACATGACCGATTGCAAGACAAAGCAAATTAAAATAACATACCATGATAAAGAGAAATAAAATTATGAACAACATTAATCGCAATAAAAAGGAGTTGTCACCAAAACAGCGTGAAGAACTACTCGGAGCATTAAAAGCCCGTTTTGAGAAAAACATGAACCGCCATAAAGGCCTTGAATGGGCTAAAGTACAAGCAAAGCTGGAAGCTAATACTGAAAAACTGTGGTCGCTCAATGAAATGGAAAGAACTGGCGGCGAACCGGATGTTGTTGGTCATGATAAAAAGACGGGCGAATACATTTTTTATGATTGCTCAGTGGAAAGTCCTAAAGGCCGCAGAAGTCTTTGTTACGACCGTCAGGCGCAGGAGGAAAGGAAGGAACATAAACCAAAAGATAGCGCAATGAATATGGCAGATGCCACGGGCATTGAGCTCTTAACGGAAGAACAATATCGAGAGCTGCAGAAACTTGGAGAATTCGATACGAAGACATCGAGTTGGTTGAAAACACCTTCGGATATTAGAAAACTCGGCGGCGCCATCTTTGGTGATAGGCGCTACGACACC
>JAJPDY010000091.1 GCA_023252395.1 Nitrososphaera sp.
ATGCAACTATTTTGACACCGTTATCATTATACCATCTTGCTCAACGATTCGCATGAGCGAAGAAAAGCTCGGATTTGTAGGCAAGCAGGTCAAGGACATCTATGGTACTTACATAGGAAAAGTAGTAGGCATAATAACAGGGATCGAGGGCGAGATAGAGAGCGTTGGAGTCGATTGCGGCTCCGGAGGCTTGAGGCAACTGCCATACGAGCAGCTCGTGATACAGGGTGATTATGTCTTCTTTATTCCGAAATGGAGGCTTGATGCCCAAAAACTGCTGAGGCAGAAGTCACTGACGCTAAAGAGGATAAAGGCATTGCAGGACATTGTCGCTGAAAACGACTCCATGAAAGAAGACGCAGAAATGGTGTACATAAAATACGAGAAAAAGCTCCACGACTTGGAAGGCGTGGAAAAGCAGGTCGGCGACGGCCTGAACGCCAGGCTGGCTGAACTTGACGCTGAAGCCAAGAACATCAAGACAGTCCTGTTTGACGCAAAACTGCAGTTCAGGAGCAACGAGCTGAAGGAAGAGACATACCAGCAGATCAAGGTGCAGACCGACGAACTGATAGAGCACATCACAAACGAAAAGACCGAGATCGGCAACGTAAGGGCAAAGCTGGCAGGACAAACGATTGAAAATGTCAGCACGGCTACCGCTATACCAACAGTCGTTCCAGCCAAGGACGCACCACAAGAACAATCTGCTCCAGCTGCCGAGCCAGCCCGTGAAGTAGAGCCGGCACAAGCCAACACAACAGAAGAAAAACCAGTCATGGTATCTGCCGACGCAGGCGAGCAGGCACCAGCAGAGACTAGCTGGCTGAATCAGGTAATCGCAAAATAAATTTTCACTAGGCCGGATCCGGCCTATTCCTTTTTTAAAAAATTAGAAGGGACAGCTTTAGCGTTCTTTTACAGTTGTTTGCAAGAGTTCTCCTATCTCGCTGTGCATCTTTAGGAAGTTCAGTCCCTTCGCTGTAGTCTTGTATGTTTGTGTTCCTTCCATGTATTCGAGCAGCCCGTTCTCGATCAGAACAGAAAGATATTCTCTCAGCTGCGCGTAGCTCAGGAATGCTTTGTACATGATTTTCGTCTTTGTGGCTCCGCCGTTCGCTGCCTCTAGGATCATTGCCACTATTTCTGTTCTACTTCTGTATTTCAAACTATGATCAGCGTAATTTTTCTTGATTTTTAATATATCGACAGACTCTTCAATAACAAAATTCTGAAAGCTGCTTCAGTTTTACTCGTGAAAAAGCATCGAACAATCAAGCAAATGCTTTAAAGATGAGTTTTCTTTTTCTCATAGTGCTTTGTCAAGCCCTTCAAAGCTGTACGAAGAAAGTGGCAAGCTAAAGCTGAGCGTCAGGCCCGGCAAGCAGCTTGAAAAGTTATCAAAGGAGGCGCTGGAAGACCCTGACAAATTCTGGGCAGAGCAGGCTCGAAATCTGGTATGGTTCGAAGAATGGGACAAGGTCCTTGACTGGAACCCGCCTTTTGCCAAGTGGTTCGCCGGCGGTAAGCTAAATGCTTCAGTGAACTGCCTTGACAGGCACATCAATACCGACACAAAGAACAAGGCTGCAATAATCTGGGAAGCGGAAAATGGCGAAACAAGGACGCTTACCTACTTGCAACTATATTATCAGGTTAACAAGTTTGCCAACGTCCTCAAGGATCTCGGAGTCAAAAAGGGCGATCGCGTCACGATATACCTGCCGATGGTGCCAGAGTTGCCAATTGCAATGCTTGCCTGCGCAAGGATTGGCGCGATACATTCTGTAGTATTTTCAGGCTTTAGCGCGCAGGCGCTGACAGACAGGGCAAATGACGCGCAGTCAAAGGTCATAATAACGGCGGACGGCGGCATGAGGAAGGGCCGGCTGGTCGAGCTGAAAAAAGTAGTCGACGAATCAACAGGCTCGGTGCCATCAGTCGAGCATGTCATCGTGCTCAGGCGCGCGGGCAACAAAGTCGAGATGGGTCCAAAGGACCTCTGGTGGCATGAGCTGATGGAAAATGCCAAGGCATACTGCCCGCCAGAGCCTGTCGAAAGCACCCATCCGCTTTACATACTCTATACTTCAGGCACCACGGGCAAGCCAAAAGGCGTCATGCACGGCACAGGGGGCTATCTCACACATCTATATTCGACGGCAAAATGGGTCTTTGACTTTAGCAAGCAGGACGTGTTCTTTTGCACCGCAGACATTGGTTGGGTTACAGGCCACAGCTACATTGTCTACGCGCCGCTGATGCACGGCGTGACAGAAATAATGTACGAAGGCGCACCCGATTTTCCAAAGCCTGACAGGTACTGGGCAATAGTGGAAAAACACGGCGCCACCATTTTGTATACAACTCCCACTGCTTTGCGTATGTACATGAAGTACGGCGATTCTATCCCGAATTCATTTGACCTGTCATCGCTTCGCCTGCTTGGCACGGTGGGCGAGCCCATCAACCCCGAGGTCTGGATGTGGTATTTCAAGACAATAGGCAAGGAGAACTGCCCGATAATTGACACGTGGTGGCAGACAGAGACAGGCGGGATAATGCTCAGCATGTGCACCTGCATCGAGACGATACCGATGAAGCCCGGCTCTGCCACATTCCCGGTGCCCGGCGTAGACGCAGCAGTAGTCGACGAAGAAGGCAAGCCGGTCGCGCCAGGCACAAAGGGCTACATCGTGGTGCGTAAGCCGTGGCCGGGGATGCTCTTGACCCTGTGGGGAGACGACGAAAAATACAAGCAGGTCTACTGGAGCAGGTTTGCAGGCACCTACTACCCCGGCGACTACGCGCTTGTCGACCATGACGGCTACCTCTGGCTGCTTGGCAGGGCAGACGATGTGCTAAAAGTCGCAGGCCACCGCCTAGGAACTATGGAGCTTGAAAGCGCCTTCGTGTCGCACAAGGCAATAGCCGAAGCGGCGGTGGCAAGCAAGCCTGACGCCACAAAGGGCGAGTCGATAATCGCGTTTTTGGTGCCAAAGGAAGGGTTTGAAAAGTCGGAGCAGTTGCGCAAGGAAGTCGTTGCGCACATCCGAAGCACCCTTGGCCCGATAGCGACTCCTGACGATGTGTATTTCGTGAGCAAGCTGCCAAAAACCAGAAGCGGCAAGATAATGCGCAGGCTGCTCAAATCGATAGCATCTGGTGGCCAGATAGGGGACATCACGACGCTCGAAGACGGTGCTGCCATAGACGAGGTCAAGCAGGCGTACGAGGATCTGAAAAAGGCTGTCCGGCCCTAGAACTTCCAAGTGGCCATGTACGAAGGCGTGATCTCGATCACGCTGGAGCTCTTGCCCATCTCGATCAGCTTTTGCCCTACCGCGTCGTCAAGCGACCCAAGATAGCGCAGGATATTGTGCGACGTGACTTTTGTGGCATACTCTGGGTCGTCAACTACACTTGCTGTGCCTTTGCCGCGCACCCCGCGGGGTGGGCCGTCGTCAGGGTTGATGTCTATTAGGAAATACACGTTTGGGTTCTTGCGTAGCGATTGCGCCTTGGTCCCGTCCCTGTCAACCGCGGCAAAAAACTTGCCATCCCTGTAGTAGTACCAGACTGGATGGACTAGCGGCGCGCCGTCGCGAAAATCAATCATTGCAATGCGAAGTATATTTGGCTGGTCAAGAAACTCTGCCAGCTCGTTTTCCTCAAGCGGCTTGGCGGTCCTGTCTGCTAGCGTGAACCTCAATGACGTAGCTTGAGCTGCAGTCATTAAAAAAGTTAGACCGAAATTATGGTCATCTTGGAGCCGACAGTGATATTGTGCGCGTCTATAAAGCCCGGAGACGCTGCCACTACGTAAAGAGCCGGCGCTGTTGTCTTGTAGGTGCAGCTGACCGTTTCAACCAAGTTGCTGCACGGCGGCACATTCTTTTTCATGTACACTGCGTTGCCGTTTTCGTCAAACCATATCAGGTCAAGGTTGTACTCGATGTTGAGCGTCCATACCTGGTACAGGTCCTGTTTGTCGTACTTTATCAGCATCGCCGTGTCAAGCGGCAGCATGTCCTGCCTGAACGTCAGCCACCTCTGCCGCTCAGCCGCAGTCTTTGCCACTTCTACCGTTATCACGTCGTCGTTTATCTTGACTGTCCCTTTTGAAAAAGCGGTATTTTTGTCCTTGATGTCTGACGGCGCAAACGCTATGCCAAGTGCCCCAATTGCAGCTGCCGCAATTATAACCGGTATGAGCACCGCTGACTTGCGCGCCACATGAGAATTGGGTGCCGGAAACAATTTGAACGTTACTAGGTTGAAAAGGTGGAGGGGGTGGGATTCGAACCCACGAACCCCTAAGGGACGGGATCACTCATCTCGCAGTTTTGGATGTCGCGAGAGGAAATGATGTCGTGCGCATCTTGATCTTGAGTCCTGCGCGTTTGACCAGGCTTCGCTACCCCTCCGGCCATCCGTCCTGTCGGTAGAACCTTATTTCATAGTTGCGGCATGCAAATCGTTTTAAAGGTTAAATTTTGCCTGGTGCAGTATATACAAGCATGACCAAGCCGGAGACAGTTTCAAGGCTGTGCACAAAGTGCCATTCAAAGACAGTCCACGAAGTCCGTGAAAAGACCGTGGCCGGCATAAAGCTGGTCTGCACCGATTGCGGGCACTCGCTAGTCGTGCCTTCCATGTAACATTTATTATTAGATACATCTTTCCAAAATTATATGAAGATAAGCGAGTTGAAGGCTGGAATGCGCAATGTAAGTGTCACAGGCAAAGTCGACAGCGTGGGCGAGCCCAGAACCGTCAACCTGAAGGCGGGCGGGACAAACAATGTTGCAGATGCAGTCATTTCTGACGAGTCTGGAAGCATCAAGCTTTCGCTGTGGGGCGACGACATCAACAAGATAAGGCCTGGTGACAGAGTTTCAGTAGAAAACGGCTACATCAACACGTTCAAGGGCGAAAACAGCCTTGCCGTCGGCAAGTTCGGCAAGCTGAACAAGGCTTAGCTGATATAGCCAGTATCGCGGGGCTTTTGCGGCTGCTGACCTTCAAGCGGCGCCCTTGCACTCCTGCCGCCCGCAAGCATCTGCTGCTCTATCGTCTGGATAAGCGTTTCAGTGTCCTTTGCCCTCTTGTCAAGGTTTGTCATGTCTATGCTCACTTTGACTATCTGGAGCAGGGTTTCAAGCACCGCCTTTGACGCCTTGGCGTCCACTACGTAGCCGGAGGTTTCTCCAAGCAGGCATGTCCCTTTCATGTTGCGCAGTTTTGCTATGCCTATTATCAGGCCGTTCATGCCAGTGATGCTTCCGCTGTCCATGGGTGATATGCTGTGGGAGGCAAACGTGCTGACAATTTCAGGGTGGGTCGCGGTGCCAAAGACCTTGGGCTTGTCGACAAAGACGCCCGTGATGTATGCCGCAAGTGTAAACACCTGCTCTGTGCCAAATTGCGAAGCAATATTGAGAACCTCGTCTGCCAGCGCGTATTCAGAGTCGGGGGTTGCCGGCTGCGAGTCGCCTGTCAGCAGCAATAGATCCGAGCTATCGCCCTTCCACCAGAATATGCTGTTTTTCATCAGGTCTGAAGTGCCATCGGCTTTTATCATGACCTGCGGCGGAAAAGAGCTGGA
>JAJPDY010000092.1 GCA_023252395.1 Nitrososphaera sp.
GTAACAAGGTTTTTGCTCCTCACCGGCCTTGTCCGAAGGCGTGTCTTGCAGCAAGGACAGTCCCGCCCGCCCCATTTTATGAAGACGCTGCAGTAGCAGCACCACTTGTCGCCGTACGCGTAGCGCAGTCGCGATTCCTCAAGCGTGCGTGACTTGTAGCGGGCGCAGGCGCCGATGCAATAAGCCATGCGATCACCCAGATAAAAAAAGTCAGGCAGAGACCTGCTTTGCCCTCCTGCCCATTACATAGAATGTGCCGGCAACACTGCCAAAGACCGCACCCAGAATGCCGATCACTCCAAATGTCTCTATGCCTCTGAAATATGGAGTTCCCGAGCCGTCAGGGTTATTCCCGTACGTTGTTTCCTTTGCTGACTGCACTCTTTCCGCAGCAAGAATGGTATTGTCCGTGCACTGGTTCCTGCTAATTTTCAGCTGGTCGCACCTTGCCAGCTGCTCCGTTGTGGCTGTTCCTGCGCTGCCGCCACTGTTGTCGACATACTGCGCATACGACGGTTGCATTGACGTTACAGCCAGAATCCCGGCTGCGATTGCCATCATGGCTAGTTGTTTTATCATACATGCACTACGTATGCAGCCCTGATAATCCTGAGTTCCGAACTCTTAGTTCAAGCCCTGTTCTGGTGCTAGAACACTGTCACCACAGCGGTACCTGAACAGCAGATAGACAAGGAAGCCTGCCACAAGCGCCCCTGCAAACAAGAGCACTGTCAAGAGCACGGGCGAAAAGTCAAGCAGATTGCTGTCACCTCTTGCGGCCGCCACCTTTTGGCTTGACATCTGGACAGATTCGTCAATTGTCATGGACCTATCATAAGTACTGGCGGGCAGCTGGCTTGCAGGGTCGTCAATGGGCGGAGGCGCCTGCACGACAAGACCGTTTGGCTCCACGTAGTAAAAGAGGAAAAAGCTGGCTGCAAGAAACACTGCGAGCGCGGCAATGCCGGGCATGAGCGAGACCCAGAAATGGTCACTTGCTTGTTTGACTTTTGGCTTTGCGTTCTCTCCTAGGCTGTGCTTCCACACCTTCCATGCTTCAAACCAGAAAATGGCAGCTGCCACGGCTGGAACTGAAACGCCATAGATCGAAAGCGAGCCACCGCTCAAGACGACGTAAAGGGCCGCAATCGTCGTAAAGATGCTTGCATAGAACGCAAGGCGCGGGACTGTGAACCGGCCAAAGTTGACGTACGACTCAAGCGCCTTGACCTTGACCCTTTTCGTGATAAAGACCCTGCCGTAGCTATCCCGCGAGGCAAGCCCCATCTCTACCAGCTTTTCAACCTGGTACTCGGCCACGCTTGGGGATGACAGCCCGAGGTCGCGCTGGACTTCCCGGATGCCCGAGGGTGCCTTTTTCTTTTGGAGGTAAATGTAGACATAAAGCGTCCTGCCTTGCAGCTTGCGCTCAAGTTCGCTGTTCGAGTCGTCGCTCATGTATAATGTCATTTTATGCTCTGTCGCACATTTAAGGTGCTCTGTACTGATGGGTGTTCTGGCAGTAGAACATGCAAATTTTACAAGATTGGTCAGTTCTGCTGATAGAATTGCTAGCCAGTCATCTGCAGATTTATTATTGGCATGCTAGATACTAGCACGGATGAAGAACCGCAGCTGGGAATGCCTTGAAAGCAAAAAGATATTCGAGGCGACGGATGGCAAGACCGTCTACATGGACCTGTATCAGGACAGGGTCAGGACGCCCAAGGGCAACGTAATTGCATATACAAGGTACCGCGCTTCAGACGTTGTAATAGTAGTTCCGTTTCTTGACAGCGAAAGGCTTGTCATGATAAGGCAGTACCGCTACCCTGTTGACAAGGTGCTGCTTGAATTCCCTGCAGGGCACGTTGAAACCGGAGAAGACCCAGAGAATACCGCAGTCAGGGAGCTTGAAGAAGAGACGGGCTACAAGGCTGAGAAAATTGAGTACATCTACAAATATCATCCGTCTGTGAGCAGGTCGAGGCAGACGGTGCATGTTTTTCGCGCAACCGGTCTCTCCGAGAAGGGCGCAACAAGGCACGATGGTGGAGAAGACATCAACATGGAAGTATTGACAGTGGGCGAGCTGCGCCGGCTGATACAGAAGGGCGAAGTGGAGTGCGCCGGCACACTTGTTTCATACCTGCTCTGCTGCAGCGGAATGGAGATGGCTAAAAATGGCTGAAAAGATGCAGGCGATGGTCCTGAGCAGGCTTGCTCCGATAGAGACCCGGCCACTGAAATTGATGTCTATAGACAGACCTGTGATAAGAGGCAGAAATGGGCTCTTGCTGGAGATAGAGGCGTGTGGGGTCTGCAGGTCAAACCTGCACCTGATAGAAGGCGACTGGAAAAAGTACGGCGCGCCGTCGAGCCTCCCTGTTGTGCCGGGCCACGAAGTCGTGGGAGTAGTCAGGAAAATTGGCGACGGCGTGAAAAAGATAAAGGCAGGCGACAGGGTGGGCATCCAGCCGCTCTTTAGCTCGTGCCTAGAATGCGAGTACTGCACCGCAGGCCGCGAGAACCTCTGCGAGAATGCAGAGATTACTGGCGAGACAGTGCAGGGTGGATATGCAGAATACATTTGTGCAAACGAAGAGTTTGTCACGCCGATCCCGGACAGTATTGATCCCGAGCACGCTGCGCCGCTATTCTGCCCCGGCATCACCGCGTACAAGGCAGTCAAGGCAAGTGAGCCGGCGGGAGGCAGGTCTGTAGGCATTTTCGGCATAGGCGGCGTCGGGCACTTGGCGGTACAAATAGCCAAGATGCAGGGCGCGAGAGTGATAGCTGCTTCGCGGACAAAGAAGCACCTTGACCTTGCAGAAAAGCTAGGAGCCGACAATGCTATTGTCTTTCAGGATTCGCAGGAGCGCTTTTTGAAGAGCCTGAAAAAGGAAGAAGGGCTGCTTGATAGCGCGATTGTTTTTGCGCCTTCCGACAAGGCGATAGACGCCGCAATCAGGTCAGTCAAGAAGGGAGGCATAATAGTGATGGGAGTTCTTGGCAACGTCGCCAACTTTCCAACCTTTGAGGAAAAGATAGTCAAGGGAAGCGTCATAGGCACGAGGAAGGACATGGCAGACCTTGTCAGGCTTGCAAGCGATTCTGGCCTGCAAGTCGTAATAGAGAAGCGCAGGCTTGCAGAAGCCAACGAGGTGCTGGCAAAGCTCAAAAAGTCTCAGGTGGAGGCGCGTGCAGTGCTTGTCCCTTGATGCATCATGCTCAATTGTGCCGGATGAAATTAGATCAGAACAATGAACAGGTAATAGACTGCAAGGTTGGCTGCAGTCACCATGCTTCCCACCTTGAAGAATTCTAGGAACGAAAACGCGCGGACGCCCCGCGACTCTGCTGCTTCTATTATAATGATGTTGCTTGCCGCGCCAAGTATCGTCAGGTTGCCGGCAATTGTGCTCGCGGCTGCCAGCATCATCCATTGGTCAACATGCTGGCCGGTAAAGCCGCTGTCTGCCATGACAAAGTTGTAGAGCGCGACGAACGGGACGTTGCTCAGCACTTGGCTCATGCCAATGCTTGCGGCAGATATCACGGCAGTGCTCTGCACAAGGTCGTCAGGATTAGGGTTTGGAATGTAGTTCATGAACATTACCGACACGGCGCCAGAAGACCACATTGCAGACGTGACTACAAACATTGCGCCAAAGAATATCAGCACTGAATAGTCGACGCTTTTCATTATCTCCCTGCGCTGGCTGCTCAATGCGTATAGCGCAGCTGCTCCTAGCATCGCTACCGCGCTCAAGCTGAAATTGGCGACATTGAAAAAGTGCAGCACTTCAGAGACGATAAAGCCGGCGATGGTTGCTACCAGTATTGCAATAGATAGCTTTGCAAGGCGTGGGTTGTAGGCGCCGTCCGACTTTTCTGCGAGCTCGATTGTGCTCAGCCGGTAGTTGCCTTGCAGCTCCTTCCTGTAATACACCTTCAGGATAAAGTAGGTCATGAACAGGCTGGCAACTGTCGGGGCCGCCAGGTGCAAAAGAAACGTGGTAAAAGGCATCGGTATCCCACTCTGAATGGCGATTAGAAGGTTCTGAGGGTTGCCAATTGGAGTCATGACGCTTCCGACAGTGATGCCAAAGGCAAGCGCCAACAGGAGCACCACCGGCCTTATCCCGGCGTGCCTTGCAACATACACTACAAGCGGTATCCCTAGAAGCGCGATGGTGTCGTTGACTAGAAACGCGGCAAGCAGGCCCATCCCCACGACAAAAGCCATGAGGAGCCTTGACGGCGTTTTTGCCACCGAGAGCATCTTTATCGCCACGCGCTGGAGAACCCCGGCCCTGTCGAGCGCCGAGACTATGCTAAACATCCCAAAGAGAAACGCAATGACGTCAAGGTTGACGGACATGAAGGCGGCCTGGATGCTCAGCACCTGCAGGCCGACCATGAGGGCCGCGCCTACCAGCATGGCCGCCCATATCGGCACTCCAAAGCGCCGGTGGCCGATTATCAGGGCGTATACCACCGCAAATACCCCTAGGGCGATATACTCCTGCATGATGGCTTTCACACCGGTGCCCGGCTTTATTCTCTGTGCGTCAAAAGCATTGCACTTCACAAGGAATAATAGTTCATCAGGAAAACAGCTGAGGCATGGAAGAAGATGCGAGCAGAGTAGCTGAAGTGGTCGACAGCCTGCACAACCTCATAGAGTCAAAGCAGGTCGGAGCAGACATGGCCATAGTCAGCTTAGTGTCAACCGCAGGCGAGATCACGCTGAGCCTCATTGTTGCGCAGCCAGAGCTCAAGGAGGCGTACCTCAAGGTGTTCAACAGCTCTGTCGAGCAGGTAAGGAAGCAGCTGAGGCAGGAGCTGAAGGCAAGAAAGATCTAAGTATCAATTGTTTTGATTTTTATGATAATATGCAACGCCTATCCATTTGTACTGTTTTGGTTAAATAGACAAGTGCCTACTGATAGATGGGGGAAGGCGCCATGCAAGAATCAAAACTCATTTCGGACGAAAAGAAAGAGGCTGTCAGGAACCTGTATGAATCCGGCATATCAGAGGAATTTGTTGCGATGCAGCTGGATCTAGAGATTCCAGTAGTCATCAACATACTGAAAGAAATGAAAGTCTACAAGGGCAGCTGATACCATTTTTCATTAACATAGACTATTATTACTAGTAGCAAAATAATGTCCATAGACGTTGGTAGATCCTAACCGCCACATCAAAAAGAAGAAGCTGAGGGACATTAGCCACAAGATACACAAGGTCCAGCTCAGGATGCACAACAAGAAGGCCAGGAGTAAAATTCCCCGGCTGCAGGCGGAACTGAACGCGCTTCAAAAAGCATATGACGAAACGCTGAGAGGCAATATGCAAAGAATGCCAAAGAAAATAGAGGTGCCGAAGCTCTGCCCCGTATGCAACGGGCGGATCGGGAAAGGGTACCATATCTGCAAGCCGGGCCAGTGGAAAAGATAGAATTTATTCGCATTGTGACAGCAGCCCCACATTGTTGCCGTTTGTAGCCGGGAACGAGGCACTAACGCGCAATTCTGCAGGAATCACAATGCGAATGATGTTCTGTGCGTCATTGATAATATAAATCGAGTCGT
>JAJPDY010000093.1 GCA_023252395.1 Nitrososphaera sp.
TCAAGCCTTGCCAGACTTGGCCGCGGGCTCTTTGCCTGAAGGAGTGACAATCATTTCTCCGTATTCTTTCCTCTCCATCGCCTTTGCAAGGGCTGCATTCAATATCTCTAGAGCCAAATATTCTCTAAAATGGTCGTTCTTGCACAGGCTGCATCCGTTATTCTTGCCGTCAATAGCCGCAACAAACTTCTTGTCTTCCACCACGCTTTTCAAGACCTTTAGAAGTTTAGAGCCCGTGTCTTCTATCAGCTTGGCGTTCTTTGCTTCAAAGTCTGCAGGCGCGTCGTAGCTGAACGCCCGCAGGGTGGGAGAGTAATACTTCATCACCGCGCCCCTAACTTCGACCATTTTCGTAGCTTGAATTAGGCCGGCGCTTTTCAATGTGTCAAGATGATGCCTGATAGTCGTTGTTGCTTTCTTGAATCCTGAACTGGCAAGCGCCTTGACGATCTCTTCTGCAGACATTTGCTTGTGGCTCAAAATTTCAAGAATCTTTATTCTGACAGGGTCGTTTAGCGCCTGTGCAGCGCGATATCCAATCGTGGTCACTCTTTTAATGCGAATGTCCTTTTGGAACAGGGTTTCTGGCATCTTGCTATTATGGGCTTTATGTGCATAGTAAAAGACGGCGATCAGATACTTTTGTCCAAATTGTTAATATTATGAATATTGCTGTTGCGTTAACAATAATATCACTGCTTAAATATAATGATAGTATTGTCTCTAGAAAATACTAATTGTTACTATAATCATTATAGTAATCCTATTATGATAAAAAACTGGCGCGCTGTACGGCCAAGGATGGCACATACGGCTGGCGTAAGCGTGTACGCTGGTCAAAATGACGGTAAAAACGGTTAGAAATTGAGCTATAATTTGCGCCCACTGATGCGTTCGTAGGCCAGAATGTATCGCCTGCCAAGCTCGTTGGCAATGTCAGGCGCGACTTTTGGCGGATCTGGCTTTTTTCCTTCTTTGGCTAGCCTGTCGACTAGATCTTTAAAGCCAGTTTTGATAAGCCAGTCCCTTAACAGTTGCTTGTCGTAGCTTTCCTGCGTCTTGCCCGGCTGGTAGTCGGTTTTGAGCCACAGCCTATATTCGTCAGGTCCCAGCGAGTCCCCGAGGACGATGTTTCCTTTCTCGTCCCTGCCAAACTCGAACTTGACGTCTGCTATGATAAAGCCGGCGCGCTCAACTGCCTTGCTCATCTTTTCATAAAGCAATATCGAAGTCTTTTCTAGATAGTCGTAGTCTTTTTCAGACACGATGCCGGAAGACACTGCTTCTTGCCGACCTATCGGCATATCGTGCTCCTCTGATTTTGTAGTCGGGTCAAAAATCGGCCTTGGAAGCTTGGCGGCAAGGACTGGCTCAAAGTCCGTTGGAATATCCTTGCCAAGATGGCTCTTGTATCTGTCAAGGAAGCTGCCGTAAAAGTACCCTCGAACTACGCATTCCATTGGTATCATTTTCAGCTTTTTGACCACCATCTTGTCCTTTTCAACGACCTTTATCATGTGGTGTGGTGTTTCAAGCGTGTCAAACCAGAACTCGCCAAACCTGCAGAGCACTTCGCCCTTTCTTGGTATAGGCGTGGCCATCTTGACGTCAAAGGCAGAAACGCGGTCTGAAAAGTGGAACACGATGTTGCCATCGTCAAGTTCATAGATGTCCTTGACCTTGCCCTTGCGCACGAGCCTCATTGTTGCATTGCCATAGATTGGTCTGCAATAAAAAATCTACCTAATTGAAAGACTTTTAATGTTGCTCTGAACCAGTTTACACGTAACTTATGGTCAACAGCGACCTCGTTGCCATGGACAGACCCATCTGCGTGGGCATTATCGGCGGGGGCCAGCTTGGCAAAATGATCGCACACGAGGCAAGGCGAATGTCGCTCAAAATAGTTGTCTTGGACCCTACAGAAGGGTGCCCTGCTGCAAAGATAGCAGACGAGCAGATTGTGGCGGATTTCAAGGACGAATCTGCGATAATAAAGCTCGCGGACAAATGCGATGTCCTTACCTACGAAATAGAGCTTGCGAATTCCTCTGCCCTGAAAGAGCTAGAGTTGAAAAATTATCCGATAAGGCCGGCGCCAGAAACCCTGCGCATAATCCAGAACAAGTACAGGCAAAAGTCATTTCTGAAAAAGCACAAGATCGCAGTGCCGGATTTTGAGCTTGTCAGGTCTGAAGAACACCTGCACGAACTGTGCAGCAAGTTTGGCTTTCCGGCAATGCTCAAGGCATGTGAAGACTCGTACGACGGCAGGGGCAATTTCCTGATAACCTCAAAGGGCAAGGTGCACGAGGCATTTGACTACTTTGCAGGCAGGGAATGCATGCTTGAAAAATACGTCCCATTTACAAAAGAAATATCGATAATGGTCGCAAGGAACCCAAGCGGCCAGATAGAATCGTTCCCGGTGGCTGAAAATATACACAAAAACAGCATCTTGGATACTACGATAGCGCCAGCCCGGATTAGCCGCAAGGTAGAGTTAAAAGCAAAAAGGCTGGCAGAAAAGACAATGGAAGTGCTCCACGGGGCGGGGATATTTGGAATAGAGATGTTTGTTACAAAGGGAGGCGACGTCTTGGTAAACGAGATTGCGCCAAGGCCGCACAACTCGGGCCACTACACTAATGAGGCATGTTCTGTTTCGCAGTTTGAGCAGCACCTGCGCGCAGTGCTAGACCTGCCGCTGTCAAGGCCCGAACTGCTGGCGCCTGCCGCGATGGTCAACATACTAGGAAATGAAAACTTTAGCGGATCATATGCCGTAAAGGGATTGAAAAAATTGCTTGCAGTACCGGGAGTCAAGCTATACGTCTATGGCAAAAAGACGTCAAAACCTAGGCGCAAGCTGGGCCACATCACTGCGACTGGCAAGACCGCCAAAGAGGCACTTGCCCGCGCTACAAGAGCAAGGAGGATGGTTGAGCTCGTGCCTACAAATGGTGAAGTGAATTGAAAAACAAAATCCTTGTCGCCATCATAATGGGAAGCGATTCAGACCTGCCTGTCATGAATGAGGCAAAAGAGGTGTTGGACTCATTTAGCGTCCCAAATGAAATAACAATAGTGTCTGCGCACAGGACAACAAAGAGAATGGTCGACTATGCAGCGGGCGCAAAGAAAAGAGGGATCAAAGTGATCATTGCTGGAGCCGGCGGGGCGGCGCATCTGCCGGGCATGGTTGCATCGCTCACTCCGCTCCCGGTAATAGGGGTGCCTATCAAGACAAAGAGCCTTGACGGCCTTGACTCTCTTCTGTCAATCGCTCAGATGCCGCCAGGAGTTCCGGTAGCTACCGTGGCAATAAATGGCGCCAGAAACGCTGGCATACTTGCATGCCAGATCCTCGGAACTGAATACGCAGATATCGCAAACAGGGTAGAGAAATACAAGCAGGATCTTGAAAGCAGCGTGCTGAAAAAGGCTGGCGCGCTTGAAAAGATAGGCGCCAAGAAATACCTGAAGAAAATGCCCAAAAACAAGTAGTAGAATTTATTTGTGACTACCCTTTGTACCAGTGAGCGTGGAGCACAAAGATACCCACTCACACGATTCTTCCCATTCCCATGAAGAGGAACACGGCCACGGCGATATCGAGCCTGTGGTCGTAAAGATGCAGAGCCTGAATCAAGAGCTTGCAGAGGAGATGAAGAAAAGCGGAGTTGACTGCGAGGCGCTGACACCCGGATCGCATCCGCTTGAAAGCGGCCCGTACTACAGCGACATGTTTGCGCTGTCGCCAAGGCTTGTAACCAACAAGGGCGTGATAAAACTCAGGGGCAGGAATATCGACTTTGTGCATGTTTTGCAGAGGAGCTAAGAGGGCATGCCAAGACCGGATCCAAACCCGCTGCCATACGGCGCGCTGCAGTATTACCAAGTGCATTACATTATCCAGATTGAAAGTGAACAGAACCATAACCTGCTTGCAAAGTGCGAGCCGATAACAAAGGGCTATTTTGGCAACAAGCGCGTGGTCGATGTAAAGTGGACCGGCGCTGACAAGTTTTCAGAAGTCCTTCAGGCAGATGGCAAGCTGACAGACATGCTCAAAGAGGTCATGCTTCAGGTAGGCGAGATCAGGATTGACCCGCAGGACGACCACATCAGGATTTACGGCAAGTGGGGCCACGAAGAGAACTTTCATTTCAACGAGACAATGCTAGAGATCGCCGACAGGATAGCCATGCACATAAAGAACAAGCTCAAGCCCACAGCAAAATCCTAAACTTTTCCGTCCACAGGGATGCGCATAATTACGGTACGAGAGGAAGTTAACTTTAAAAGTCGTAGACAAGTGGCAACTTTGTGGAGAAGCAATCCTTCAAGTCTGATTTGAAATTTAGTGGTAAAACCGTTGTTGTCACCGGAAGCGGAACTGGCATCGGGCAGGCAATAGCCAAAAAGTTTGCCGAGCAGGGCGCCAACATTGTCATAATGGGCAGGAGGAAGGAGCCGCTCGACCAGACCGCAGGCATACTAAACGGGATTATTGCTTCTGCCGGGTCTTCAGGCAAGGTGGCGGTGTTCCCCGGAGTCGACGTTTCTGACGAGGCAGGCATTAACTCTATGTTTGAGAGCCTGAAGAAGCAGTTTGGCAGAGTCGACATCATTGTCAACAACGCCGGCGTTTCCGGCCCAGTCAAGACTTTTACAAACGCAAGCGTCAAAGAGTTCCGTGACGCAGTTGCCATACACCTGACAGGCACGTTCTGGACGTCGGCCAGCGGCCTGGGCGCGATGGAAAAGGGCGGCAAGATAATCACGATTGCAACGTTCTTTACTGAGGAGAATCGCTATGAGCAGAGACCTTACCGCTTCAGGACTCCATATACTGCGGCTCAGGGCGCAAAGAATCGCCTTGCAGAGGCCCTTGCGTGGGAGCTTGCAGAGCGGGACATACGCTCAATTGCGACAAACCCCGGGCCGGTGCACTCTGACAGGATATACAAGACAGTCTATCCGAAAGCTGCGGCAGAATTCTTGCGCGTGGGCGGCTACCCCGGGCTCACGTCACTAGAGGTCGAGAAAGTCACTGCAGGCGCGCTCCCGCTGCTCGGTGAGCCAGACGATGTTGTTTCAAAAGGCGTACAGCAGGTTGCAGCAGAAATTGCCAAGGCCCGCGGGCAGGAAGACTCAACGAAACTGTCAGAAACCGTGGCTGGCGCCCTTGCCAAGATGCAAGAGATCGCTGAAAAAATTCAGAATAACACCAGCAAAATGATAGTAGACGGCGAGTTCCTCACGCAGGAAGACGTTGCAGAGATGGTAATGAACCTCTGCGACGAAAAGATAAGCAAGCTTATCAACGGCAGGGTGATCCCAAACGACCGTGTTTTCTACCCAGTCAAGCCAATAGTCGGGACATCGGTTGACGGACCGGAGAAGCCCGACCTGAACGGCAAGGTAATAGTCATCACGACCAGCTCGTCCGCCAAAAAGGATATTGAGCGAGTCAGGCAGGTCGCCAGAGTCATACAGAATGCCGGCGCAAAACAGGTGATTGTGCTGACAAACAGCCAGCAGGACATGCCAGAATACCAAGAGTTCCACAGCCACGCCATCAACATGCT
>JAJPDY010000094.1 GCA_023252395.1 Nitrososphaera sp.
GGCTCTGTGCAGTACACCGGCCCCTTGTAGCCGTACTTGAATAGCGCCGGCAGAAAGCCAGTGTGGTCAAAATGGGCATGAGTGAGCACCACCGCATCAATTTCGTCCATCCCTACGCCTGCAACGTCAAAGCGCGGCATGGCAGACAGCGAGTCTTTTGCCGACAGGTTCAGGCCGCAATCAAGGACCACCTTGCTCTCAGGGGTGGATAGCAGCATGCATGACCTGCCCACTTCTGCAAAGCCTCCCAGGGTAATCAGGCTTGCCTCGGCCGACTCGCTCAGCTTGTCGCGAAATATCTTGTCTCCCACTTCGCGGTAGAACTTTGTGCGCTCGGCCACGGTTTCTCCAAGAACTCTGTACATTGCTTCAATGACTGACAGGTTTTGCGGGGCTTTTCTTACCCGCACCTTCCATCCTGTCTTTTCTGCAAGCTCGATGTTGTCAAAATCTTCGCCCACCTGCGCAAGCATCCAGGGCTTTTTCACGAACAGGACAGCTTCTCCGAGCACCGCGTCAAAGAATGTCCCGGCCACCCCGATCTCTTTTGGTATGGTCTGCAAAATTATCTGGGCTGATTCCTGTTCGGGTTTTCTTATTGATTCGTCGGTGCGGATGACTATTCTCTTTTTTATCGTGTTGACCATGTTTGAAACAAGCTGGGTGTTCTGCATCAGGTAGCTTGGGTTCTTTGAATAAAGCGCGATTCTTGGGCCTTCGTACTCTATCTTTGTCAGGCTGGCTTCCTGCGGCAGACTCTGCAGTATTACCGCCATAATGTTTTGGTCGTAAGGTGGTTTACGTTGCATTAATGTAATCACTCAAGAGGCCAGCAAATCAGCAGACTGCAAGCGCACAGGTTATGACACTTGGTTGCCTTGGCACCCATATTAAATATTTGGCTTGCAGGCAGTGAAAATAAAGTTGAAATACTAACCAGTCCGTATATTACGGAGCGATCCAATTTGGAAGACAGTGGAAGTTATGGAGGCGGTGAAGGCGGCCACCGCGGTGGCGGCTCTTTTGGAAGAATGGGAGGACAGGGAAGATTTGGTGGACCAAGGCCATTTAGGCCGTCGCCTGTGAGAGTAGGCGAAGAATATGATGTCAAGATCGAGTCAATGAGCAAGAGAGGCGACAGCGGCGTTGCAAGAGTGCAGGGCTTGGTTATTTTTGTAGTCGGCACCAAAGTGGGCGACAGCGTCAAGGTCAGGATAACCAAGGTAGGGCGCGGCTACGCAACAGCCGAGGTTGCAGGTCAGGGGACCGCAGCCGGCGAAACCACAGAAGCGCCAGCAGAGAGCACAGAGCCGGAAGAAGAGACAGAATAGTTGTGCAAGCTTAATTAGTTGCTGTGCGCAGGTCTCTTGCATTGAATTCTCCGCCCACTCACCTTATGGAGTTGCCAAGAAAGATACTCATAGGCGAAGGCGTAATTTCTGAAGTCGGGTCGCTGATAAGCTCGCTTGACGGCCCCGCGACAAAGGTTGCGGTGATAACAGGCAGGACGGTCAAGTCAAGGGCAGGCAGCGAATGCAGCGCATCGCTTGACAAGGCATCGCTGACAAGTTCTTGGTATGTTGTGAGCGACGCGTCGATGGACACTGTCAGCAAGCTGCAGGAAAAGATTGGTGATAAAGGGATGCCTGACTTTGTTGTAGGCTTTGGCGGCGGGCGGTCTGTAGACGTGGCAAAGATGACTGCCTACAGGCTCGGCAAGCCCTTCTTGAGCGTGCCAGCCTCTGCGTCCCACGACGGGATATCAAGCCCATTTGTCTCTGTCAGGGGCACCGACAAGCCCCATTCGATAAAAGCAAATGCCCCGATAGGGGTGCTTGCAGACACACACCTCATGTCGCAGGCCCCGCCCCGGCTTCTTGCAGGTGGCTGCGGCGACTTGGTCGCAAAGATCACTGCAGTAAAAGACTGGGAGCTAGCCCGGGACGAAAAAGGCGAATATTTCGGCAGTTATGCTGCCAACCTTGCATACATGAGCGCCAAGATAATTCTAGACGAGTCTGAAAAACTAAAGCGCAAGAGCCAGTTCAGCATACGCACCATTGTCGAGGCACTGATAAGCGCCGGTGTTGCAGCATGCATTGCAGGAAGCAGCAGGCCGTGCTCTGGCGCAGAACATTTGTTCAGCCACGCTGTAGAGTACGTGGCAGGCCCAAGCTACGGGCTGCACGGTGAGCGCGTCGGCATTGGCGCGATAATGATGGCAAAGTTGCACGGCCTTGACTGGGAAAGAATTATGGAAACTTTGCAAAATGTTGGTGCCCCCACAAAGGCAAAGCAGATCAAGCTCAAAGAGGAGCACGTGATAAAGGCGCTTGTCGCTGCACAGTCGCTCCGGCCTGACCGCTACACCATATTGAGCAAGGTAAAGATGGACAAGAAATCTGCCCAAGAGTTGGCCCGATCTACAAAGGTCATTTAGCTACTCTAGAGCGGCTTTGGTAGCCTCTTGCCGATGGTCAAATATCCTTTTTAGCTGAACTGCAGCATACCCCTCAAACAGTCTTCCGATGACCCCATAGGGAAGCTCAAAATCAACTTCATCCACGACTTCAGTTTCGCTGTCACTTATCTTTCTGAACGTATGAGTGTGTTTCCAGCGCCTGAACGGACCATTTTTCATTTCGTCGACATAGACGTACGGCTCGAGAAAAGTAATCTCGGTATTCCAAGATCTTCGGGTCAGGAACTTGCCTGATAATGAGACGGTCTGCCCTGCTGCCAGCTTTTGAGATACCGCGTGGCCTATTCTTAATTGTAGCTGCTTTGGCGTGATAACGTCCAAGTGATGCAGATCAGTATAGAATTCCCAGACCTTGTCAATGCCTGTATTGACCGTGAATGTATGCAAGAACTTTCGCAATGATATAGTGACAGCATTTGAGTGCTTTTAGATTTTTGCCTAGTGGCTAACACGAATATCCCGCGGTCTGCTGCAAGCTCATGGCCTGCTGAAATTCAGAGAATGTAAAGTCGCGAGTTTGCGAATACGGTATGACACCTAGGATCTTGGCATCCACAGTCATTGTCATCGAAATGTCGCCTTCATTGTAGGCAGTGTCCTGTCCGGCGACTGCGTTGGCAAAGGCAACTATTAGTCCACTTACGGTCTGCGCGTTTAACTCTAGCCTACCGTCAAAGCGTGCAGGCTGGTAAGGCATCACGGTGCCTCCGTTAACAGACATGTTTGCAAAGTCGCCTCCTCTGTAATGTATTACTGCGTTGAACTTGTCAAATCCTGCAGGGAACGCAGAAGGGTTGCATACATCCATCTGCACCTTTGAGCTTAGAGAAGCATAGTCAAAGTCAGAGATATCCCTGACGCGGAACTGAAGGTTGCCTAGTGCGTAGCTGTTGGCAAAAAAGCCGGCGACTACAATCCCGATAACAGCAATGGCAGCTATAACTCCCAACTTCTTTGCGCTGCCGCTGTTGCTTTTGTGGATAACCGTGGCAGGCTCGACTCTTAATGATTCGTCGATATAGTTTACAGGGTTGGCGCTGCCGCAATTTGGGCAAAACTTTTCTGTAAACAAGCTACTACCGCAATTTGGGCAAGGTATCGTCTCGTTGTCCATCGGCCTTGTACAGGGCAAGGTATGCGGATAAAAGCACTATACAGTATCATGAGCTACAGACAACGTGAAGGTGGGGAGGGGATTCGAACCCCTATAAATCCGCTCACTGCTTGTTTATACAGTCTGCAGGCGAACGCATGGCCGCTCTGCCACCCCACCGCAACGCTGTAATTCCTTTTTCAAGTTCTAATTTAAAGCATTAGGGAGCACGAGCGCGCCGCAAGCTTGGCCACCCGTATGGGCTCAGGCACCGACCCTTGCAGCGTGAACGAGTCCAACACCGCAACCGCCCTCTTCTGGCTCAGCCCCCAGCACCTAATGAAAAGATTTTTGCCCGTCCGAAGAGTTATTCGCTCCCGCTTGCCCAGCCGCTCGTACTGCTCCAGCTTTGACTGCCAGCCGGCAGCAAAATGGTGCCTGATGCTGTCTGCCAAACCCTTTGAGTCTTCAAAAGTTATTGCTACGACTGGAAGGCCGGTTTTGTCGGCCACCCTGCCGCCGTCGATAATGTTGTACATGCTTATGACAAGGCCGTCAAGCAGTATGCAGTTGATATCGTCCCTTGCAAGTGACCGGTGCATGGAAATGATATTGTCTGTTGCGTCGTCGCCCCCCAATGTCGCACCGGCAAAAACCATGCCGTCAATTATCAGGTCGCGGCGCATCACGACTCCGGCAAGGGTTGATCTCTTGCCTGATTTTTTGAAACTTTCGGCTATGCCAAGAACCCTGATTCCTTTCTTCTCCGAGTGAACCCTGCGCGCGCCGATGCTAGTTCTTGCATGCAAGTTTTGATATAAGCGTTATTGAATCGCGCCCTTGCCTACTATTCTCGTGCTCTGGCTGTCAGGCTTGAGGAGCACGCATGTCTGCCCCGGCAGGTATACAAGCGGCTTTTCCGGCGTGACTTGCAAGATATCGCCTTCCTGCTTTATCTTGACAGAGCGTATCTGCATCCCTACAGAAACCATGTATGTGTGGTTCTCTGGCAAGTCGCCTTTGAAAAACGGGCTTTTCGCAAACTTGACATTGATTGTGCCTGAAGAGACCTTGACTGCATCAGGCGCGCATATCACGTCGCCCCTTGAAATGTCTTCTGCGCTGACTCCCTTGATCGCAAGACCCACCCTTGAGGGGCTTGACGAACTCTCTGCTGGATCGTCATGCATCTGGATGGATTTTATCAGCACGTTCTTTTTACCCGGCATCATGACAAGCTCGTCATAGACCTTTACAGAGCCCTGCTTGACTACTCCAAGCGCTACAGTCCCGACGCCTTTTACGTCAAAAGCGTGATCGACAGGTATTGCAACCGGCCCATCAGAGCCCTTTGGCTTGAGCTTGCCCATTTCCTGCTTTAGTTGGTCAATGGAATCGACGAACTGAAAGTTGGCAAGAGAAGTGTTCTTCAAAAGCGTCTTTAGTTTTTCCCGGTCCACCTCGTAAGAATGGAGCACGAACCCGTCTGTAAATCCGACAGAGTCTAGCGCAACTATCTGCTCGCCAAGGTACTTGTCCAGCTTGTTCACGTTCAGTATCGCGTACTCGGCAATGTTGACTGCTTGCATTAGCGGCTGCACCTTGTCAGGAAATGTCAGAGGCGAAGTCCATGTGTAGACAGTGTCAGCTGTTTTTCTGTCATAGATCACAATGTCTGTCGCCGTCCCCTTTTTTCCAAGCTGCGCAGCTATGCTGTGGTCGCCTAGCACGACAAAGTTGATGCTGTTCAACATATTAGTGACGGCGCGGTGCGGATAAAATCGTTTGTATAGAACAATGTTATATGAAATCTCTGCTTGCAATTTTTATAAGAGTTGCTCTATTAAGAGACATTATGAAATATAGAAGCAGAACTGATATCGT